>CAYUGQ010000064.1:0-15285 GCA_964444305.1 uncultured Candidatus Sumerlaeota bacterium | reverse complement strand
TTGCCCAGTGCCAGAACGGCGGCAGGGCGGCCAGGGCCAGGGGGATCATGGGGATAAGGTAGCGTGTGGTGTAGGATTCACCTGTCATCAGGTGGCGATAGGTAATATGAATCGCGCTAAAAGGCACGATGCCCATGAGCAACAAGAAGACATACGGGCGGAGGGGCGGGCGGCGCACCATTACAATCAGGCCCGCCAGCGCCGGGATCAGCAACGGCGTATGGGGAAACAAACCCTTGTCGAAATCCGTAAACAGGCGCTCGATATTATTAAGAGTCTTGCCCGGCACCCAGGCGATTGGCGCACCCGCCCGGGCAATGGAATGGGCTCTATCCGGGTCCTGATTCGTCGTCACCCAGCCCGCGTCGCCATACATCTTCTGATTAAACACAAAAATCGACAGCAGGGTCAGTCCGCCCACCACTGCATACCCGACAAACACCCGCATCGGACGGCGTGGCGTCATGGGCCAGGCGTTGTCAAACCACCGGCGCACAACCGGAATCAAAGCCGCAGCCGTACCCACCGATGCAAATAAAAGCAAAGCCGGATATTTGATCCAGGCTGCCCCAATACAAACCGGAATCGATAGCCACCAGCGTCCGCGCACCATAGCGAGCGTCACCAGGAGATAAGCAAACCCCAGGTACACCTCCGTATATAAAGTGCGGGAATAAGCAAACCACGGAGACGCAAACGCTAGGCACAAAGCCGCATTCCGCGTTGACCTCCACGAAAATCCAAACGCCTCCAGAAGGCGGATAAAAGTCAAAACCCCCAGCGATCCCACCAGCGCCGTCACCCAGATTGCCCCCGCTTCCATCCACGGCGTGCCCGCCAGGGGCCACAACAGCGCGGCCAAAATCGCCGACAACCCCACCGGATGCGTCCCCACCAAGCTGTAATCCGGTTTCCGGGTAAAGTGCATCAGGAAATACTCCGCCGGCCGCCCCGCCCAATAGACGCCCCGCTCCGGCCCCCCCTTCAGGCTGCTGATGTATTCCCGGGACAGCCGCAGGTCTCCATCATGGGCCAGGGAATGGGCCATCATCAGGAAGTGCGGTTCCTCCCCCCGAAGCACTCGCGGCGTCGATATAACACCATAGGCATGCTGCCGGTAGCGAAAAGTTAAATCCTGCGGCTCCGGCTGAAACCGTTTAATCGTTACAGAAAAGCACGCAGCAATCAGATAAACCACCAGGACAAAAACCCACAGCCGCGCCGGCGTTCGCAATAACCGGCAGGCGCACACCGTAAGGCGGTTTATAATCGTTGAGAATGCGATAGTGCCGAAATCCTTGATCGAGATTTAAGCCGGGTTATTTCAGCCGGCCGTGGTCGCTGAAGCTATACCATTCGTGGCTGCCAATGATGACGTGATCCGTCACCTCAATCCCCAAAAGTCGCGCCGCTTCCACCAGGCGAGCCGTCAAGAGAATGTCCTGCTGACTCGGACTCGGGTCGCCGCTGGGATGATTATGGATAAACATCACAGCGTAAGCCGCCTCCCGCAACGCCACACGAAAAACATCTCGTGGATGCGCCATGCTGGCATTGATCGTCCCCATGGAAATCGTCACGTCTTTAAGAATCCTCAGCCGGGTGTCCAGCAGAACAATGATAAATTCCTCCTGCACCGCCGACTTAAACCGGCTCCGGTAATGCTCAAACGCATCGCGGCTGGACAGAAAAGCGCGCTGCCCCGTCCGGGTATCAGCGGCAGGCTGAGTGGCGCGCCGCCCCAGTTCGATCGCCGCACAAATCTCCACCGCCTTCGCCGGACCAATCCCGTGCCCCCGCATCCGGTCCATAATTTCCCCCGGCGTAGCCTTTTGCAGCTCATGCAGACTGCCAAATTTATTAATGACGTTCCGCGCAAGCTCCACAGCGCTCATGTTGCTGGTGCCGGTCCGCAGGATCAGGGCGAGAAGCTCCGAACTGGAAAGCCGCTCCCCGGCAAGCATTCGCTCCCGCGGGCGTTCATCGGCAGACCAGTCTTTAATGCTGCTTCTGCCAGAGCTCGCCTTGTTGCTTTGGCCAGCCTGTTTTTCCAGTTCCCCGGCGTATCGCTCACAGCGTGCCGTCAAATTGCATTCAAAGCAGGCCGGCTGATTGCGACTGCAAATGACTTTGCCGCCATCTGGCAGCGGCCTCGCCCCGCAATAAAGCGCAAGCAGATGCACAACATGCGCCAGCGGCATACACGCAACCCGCGCCGCCTGATCAAGGGCATTCGTCAAAAGCTCCGCCTGTAAAATTGTGCCCGATACATTCCGTCCTCCCCCCGGGACAGCCGCTGCGCCATTTCCATTTTCCGGCAGCCCATCCCCAGCAGGCGTTAACATCAACCCCACATGCTGACAAAACCGCACCAAGTCTGGCAGGGGAGGGGCAATGGGATAACTGATCGAAGCCAGGAACTGACAGGCCTGTATCGCCTTTAACCTCGGAAGCCGCCGCCGCGCCAGCGCCACCGCCTCGCTCACGCTGACGCACTGGCTGAGTTCCTGTCCGAACCGCGTCGGGATAATCTGCTTCTGCACCGCCACCGCAGTCTCATGGGCAGACGTCTCTTCGAAATCTTCATCCGAAGAATAAGAACCAATATGACCAAGGGAAAGATACCGAATCGCCTTTGCCTGGTGCTCGTCCGGCGGTGGCAGGTTTCCATCCGGCTGAGAAAGCTGCTCATTCAGCACCCACCGCTCGCGCTGCGTCGCACCACTGTTGCCAATGGCGTGCGCCCGGTTTATCCACGCCTGGATGCGGCGTTCGTCAGCCGGGCTGCGCCCATGAACTCCCGTAATAATCCGGGCCAGCCCCGCCATAAGTTCCCACGATTCCGCCCTGCGAAAATCCGTCCAGACAGACCGGTCTAATTCCTGTTCAAGATCCCCGTGGATTTCGTTCAGGCGCGTCTGGATGCTGGAGATAATATCTATGATTTGCAGATCATGCATAACTTGCCTGCATAATTAACAGCGCGGGGCTAAGTTCCAGCAAAAACTTTGATCCTCCGCCGGAGTCTAACTCCTGAGCTTAGTTCGAGTTTTAGCACGAGGTCTTTCGGTGAAGACAACCAGGTTCATGCAAAGCAAAGCGCGAAAATCCGACGGATTTACCCTTATAGAACTGATAATCGTCGTCGTGATAATCGCCATCCTGGCAGCCATTGCCATCCCAAACCTGCTCGAAGCCCAGGTGCGAGCCAAAGTCGCCCGCGCCACAAGCGATCTGCGAGCCGCCGCCACCTGTATTGAACTTTACGCCGTTGATAACAACGCCTACCCTGAGCCACTGCTCAAATTGTCCACCCCCGTGGCCTATGCCAGCGACGCCTATGCACCCGATGTATTCGCCAATCCTGACGGCTGGTTCGCCCTGGGGTATGTGCAGGCCGATGTCGGAAGTCAGCCGCAATTTCTAAATGACTTCAACGTCACAGGCCACACAGCGCACCAGCGCGCCGCCATGCGATCCCACCGGTTTTTCGTCTTCAGCAATGGCCCCGATCTCCTGGACGAAGCACTGGAGAACCCAAACGACTCTTTCCGCGACGTGACAGGAACCCCAGGGGCCACATTAGGATACTTTTATGATCCCAGCAACGGAACCATCTCCCGCGGCGACATCATGCGCAGCGGACGCTATCAGCCCAGGGGGTGATCGGAAAATCCCGTCAGCCTCCGGCTATTTCGATTTCAACCTCAGGCTGTTGCCCACAACGAAGACACTCGAAAGCGACATCGCCGCACTGGCAAAAATCGGCGACAGCATCCATCCCGTAAAGGGATAAAGCGCCCCCGCGGCAAGCGGGATCCCGATCACATTGTAGATAAACGCCCAAAACAGATTCTGCCTGATCGTAGAGTACGTCGCCCGGCTCAAATGAATCGCCTTTGACACCGCATGAAGATCACTGCGCATCAGGGTAATGTCCGCCGACTCCATGGCGACGTCTGTCCCGGTGCCCATGGCGATTCCCACATCAGCCTGGGTCAGCGCTGGCGCGTCATTGATCCCGTCGCCCACCATTGCCACCACTGAGCCCTGCTCCTGCAGGTTGCGCACCATTTGCGCTTTGTCCTGCGGAAGCACTTCAGCCATGATGTCATCAATACCCACGCGTCCCGCAATGGTTCGCGCTGTTGGCTCATTATCACCCGTCATCATAATCACGCGCAACCCCGCGTTTTTCAACGCCGCAATGGCAGGATCCGCATCTTTTCGTTCTGTATCGGCAATCGCCGCCACGGCCGCCACCGACCCGTCCACCGCGAGCGTAATGACTGTTTTGCCCTCTTCCTGAAGACGGGTGATATCAGCCGAAAGGGGAGCGATATCGACCTCGTTGCCCTCCATCAGGCGCGGACTTCCAACCATTAACCTGCGGCCATCAAGCTCCGCCTGCACACCTTTGCCCACCAGGGCAGAAAAATTTTGAACCGGTTCAATTTTGGCTCCATGCTCCCCGGCATAATCCGTCACGGCCTTGGCCAGGGGATGCTCGCTGGGGGCTTCAACTGATGCCAGCAGGCGCAGCGCTTCATTTTTATCCCAGCCCTCTGCGGGTTGAAAATCTGTAACCTGCGGCTGACCAACAGTGATCGTACCGGTCTTATCGAGAACAACCGTATCCAGACGATGCGCCACCTCCAGGCTTTCCGCGTTTCGAATGAGAATACCCTCCCCCGCACCGCGCCCCGTCCCGACCATGATGGCCGTAGGCGTTGCCAGGCCAAGAGCACAAGGACAGGCGATAATCAGAACCGAAACAAAAGCCAGCACAGCCATGCCCACCCGGGTGTCCGGATCACCAAAAATCATCCAGCAAATTACCGCAATAATGCCCACCACGATAACCGACGGAACAAACACCGCGCTGATCCGATCCACCAGTCGCGCCACAGGCGACTTGCTTGTCTGAGCTTCTTCCACCAACTGAACGATCCGCTGCAGTGCGCTCTCCGAACCGGTCTTTTCCGCCACATAAGCAAAGCTGCCGCTGGCGTTCACCGTTCCGCTAAAAACCGCATCGCCAGAAGTCTTTGTCACCGGCATGCTCTCTCCGGTCAACATGCTTTCGTCCACACTCGACGTCCCCTCGCTCACCCGCCCATCCACCGGAAGCCTTTCACCGGGACGAATCACGACGACGTCCCCCGGCACCACCTCCTCCAGCGGAATATCCACATCTCCCCCGTCGCGCCGCACGCGAGCCGTTCGCGGCTGCAGACCGATCAATTTTTCGATAGCCGCCCCCGCCCGGTTTCTCGCGCGAGCTTCCATCAGGCGACCCAGCAAAATCAAAGTCACAATGGCCGCGGCCGCTTCAAAATATACCGGAGGTCCATGCCCCGTATCGCTCGTATGAGCCGCCGCCGGAATGATTCCCGGTGCAACCGTCGCCACAACAGAATAAGCCCAAGCCGTCCCCGCACCCATTGCTATCAGAGTGTTCATGTCGGCCGTTTTATATTTCAGTGCCTTCCAGGCTAATACGAAGAAATGCGACCCGCAATACAGCACCACCGGCGTGGCCAACAGCATTTGCACCCATGCCGCCCAGCGACCCTCCAGCCACGGGATAGCCCCGTGCTGCATCGCCATGATCAGCAGTGGAACCGTCAATACCACCGCAATGATAAACCGGCGCCGCAACATATCCTCGTCTTCATCATCATGGACGTGGCCCGAGTGATCCGCGTGGTCCATCTCACCCGCTCTCGCCGAATGATCAGCATGATCATGGGCAGCGCCCGCAGGCTGCGCCTTATATCCAATCTTCTCCACAGCTCCGGCGATCTGTCGCGGGTCAGTCTGCGCCGGGTCATACGTCACCGCCGCCTTCCGCGTGGCAAAGTTCACCACCGCCTCAGAAACCCCCTCCGCGTCGTTCAAAGTTTTCTCCACCCGGCTCACGCATGATGAACAGGTCATTCCCTGCACGTTTAGTTGCAGGCGTTCCCTGGCCACGCCCCCACTGGTCTGATCAGTTTCTGTAGTCATATTATAAAGCACCCGTCATTCCGAAAGATAATCATTTCCGCAAGAGCACCGCCGGATCAAAAAAAAGCCGCAACATCGGCCCACATGTAACCGAATGCTGCGGCTCGAAATTATAAAAAAGCAAGGCAGGTTAAGCGGCCTGTCGATCGTGCCGCCCCTCCGCCAGTTCTTCCAGGATTTTCTCATTGAACGCAGGCAAATCATCCGGGTTGCGGCTGGTGACGATACCTTCATCGGTCACGACAGCCTCATCGACATAATCCGCTCCCGAGTTAATCATATCCGTCTTGATGCTGTGGTAGCTCGTCATCCGTTTACCCTTCGTGATTCCGGCTTCGATCAACACCCAGGGTCCGTGACAAATGGAAAATATCGGCTTGCCTGACCGATAAAACTCCTTCACCAGATTCACCGCCTCCGGAGTTGCGCGCAGGGTATCCGGGTTCATCACACCACCGGGAATTAACAGCGCATCAAAATCGCTTTCCTTCGCCTGACTCAAAGGTACATCCACTTTAAACTGGTCGGCCGGCTCATCATGATTGACGCCCTGGACCATATCCTCATTAGGCGAAACAATAAAGGTCGCAACGCCCTGTTGATCAAGAGCCTTCCGGGGATCTGTCATCTCCACCTGTTCAAAATGGTCCGCCACCAAAATGGCAACTTTCTTTCCAGTAACATCCTTCATCTCAATGTTCCTCCAGTATTGACTTTCAAAGGCATTCTGATGTGGGTCTTAGCAGGATGATCAAAAGTGGTAATGTGCCAGAAGCGTGCCCATAAAATCAGACCCCAAAAGCACAATCCGTTTGACGAACTCTCCGGCGGAGATTAGAAACAAAATCGTGATTAACTCCTATGAAACCATTTGCCCTTCTTCTTTTCGGAGCCTCTTTGCAGGGCTCCTCTTGTCGGCGGTCTGCATGATGGCCACCGCCCAGACCCAACCGGCCCAGGCGCCCATGCCCACCGATGAACTTTACCGTCCGCCCATCGTTCTCGACGCCCATGTGGATATCCTGCTGAACCTGCTCAACACCAAGCGAAACCGCTCTCTCGGTGAGCCCGGCCCCAACGGTCAGGCCAATATCGCCAACTGGCGCGCCAGCGGCACCAACGCCGTTATTTTCGCCATCTGGGTAGACCCCCGGCAGTTCCGCGGCGATATGGCCGAACAGCGCGTTGAGCAAATGCTGGAGATGTATCGCTATCAGCATCAGCTCTACCCCCAGATTCTCGCCCATTGCGACACCTCAGACGACATCCGGCGCGCCGTCGCCCAGGGCCGCATCGCCACCATGCTCGGCCTGGAAGGCGGCATCGCCATCAATAACAAAATTGAAAATATTGCCCGGTTCCGCCGCGCCGGCGTGCGCTATATGACCCTCACCTGGCGGGGCAACCTCGACTGGGCCGGCAGCTCCCAAAAGGTGCAAAACCCGTTTCGCCGCGGCCAGACGATGGAGATCGCTGATAATCCATCCACTGGCGGCCTCACAGATTTCGGACGCCAGATCATTGCCGAAATGAACCGCGTCGGCATGATCGTAGACCTCAGCCATGTGTCCGACCAGACCTATTTCGATGTAATGGCCGTCACCCGCAAACCCGTCATCCTTTCTCATTCCAATGCCCGCGCCCTGTCCCGCCATGATCGCAATATCAGCGACGACATGCTCCGCGCCCTGAAAAAAAACGGTGGAGTCACCGGCATAAACCTCTGGTATGAAATGCTGGAGCCCAATGGCCGCGCATCCCGCCGCGACGACGCCAAGCCCGTCACCGTGGAAACCGTCCTCGATCAGATCGACCACATCGTTAAAATCGCCGGCATTGACCACGTCGGCCTGGGGACAGACTTCGAAGGAATGAACGACCTCCCGCCCGATCTTCAAAATGCCTCCACCGTAGGCAAGATTTTTGCAGGAATGCGCAAGCGGGGCTTTTCCGAAACAGACATTCGGAAGTTTGCTTCCGAGAACTTCCTGCGGGTGCTGAAAGCCAACGAAACACCCTGACCAGCCATCGTTGCCGGCGCCCAATTTATTTCAGCAAGGGGGCATCAAATGAAAATCGTTATACCCGGAGGCAGTGGATTCGTCGGACAATATGCCAGCGACCGCTTCCGCGCCGAAGGCCATGATATCATCGTGGTCTCCCGAAGCCCCAAACCGGAACAACCCCCCACCGGCACCCGCGGCGGCCTGAAAACCATTTCCTGGGACGATGCGGCCGCATTCCAGGCAGCCATAGACGGCGCAGACCTCGTTCTCAACCTCGCGGGAAAGTCTGTCGATTGTCGCTACAGCGAAGAAAATAAAGCCGCCATCCGGTCCAGCCGGATCAAAACCACTAACGCCGTCGGCGAAGCCATTGCCAGGTCAGAAAATCCACCCCCGCTCTGGATGAACGCCAGCTCCGCCACCTATTACCGGGATTCCCGCGATGTCCCCCAGACAGAATCCACCGGCCAGGAAGGCAGCGGCTTTTCCGTAGGTGTCGTCCATGACTGGGAAAAAGCCTTCTTCGAGCGCGATCTCCCCTCCACCCGCCGCGTCGCCCTGCGAATCACCATAGCCCTCGGGCGCGGCGGCGGTGCCATTCCGCCCCTCACCATGCTCACCCGCCTCGGCCTCGGCGGCAAACAGGGCGATGGCGGCCAGATGTTCAGTTGGATTCACATCGAAGACCTCTTCCGCGCCATCGATTTCATCTGGCAGCGCGAAGACATCAGCGGTCCCGTCAACATGGCCAGCCCCGAACCATTGACCAACGCACAGTTCATGAAGACCATCCGCAAAGTCATGGGAATGCCCGTCGGACTTCCCGCTTACGAATGGATGCTTGAAATCGGAGCCTTCGTTATCCGCACCGAAACCGAACTCCTCCTCAAAAGCCGCTATGTCCTCCCGGAAAAGCTGCAAAACGCCGGCTTCGAGTTCAAATATCCCGACGCGGAATCCGCCCTCCGCGAAATCACCGGCAAAGCCCCCTGACCTCCCGTAACTTCCTCCCTCTGCCTCCCCGCGGAATGTTTTATCCGCCCTGCTCTATTTTTCTCCATAATGAGTGAAACGATGACAACCAGTGCCCCCGACACCCTGCTCGGCAGGAAACCGGGATTTCGTATCGGAGACGTGGATCTGGCCTGCCGGGTGATTCCCGCGCCCATGTGTAATATCAGCGACCGCGCCTATCGTGGCCTAACCCGCCGCATGGGAGCCGACCTCGTCACCACCCAGATGGTCTCTTCAGAAGGCCTCATCCGCGACGACACCAATACCTGGCGCCTCCTCGATCTCGACCGCGCCGAAAAGCCAGTCACGGTCCAGCTCCTGGGCAGCAATCCCGACTCCCTCGTCCGCGCCGCCCAGATGGTGGAAGCCGCCGGCGCAACCATCGTCGATCTCAATATGGGATGCCCCGCCCGCCACGTAACCGGAAATGATTGCGGCAGCGCCCTCATGAAAGACCCCGACCTGATCGCAAAAATCGTCCGCGCCATCAGCAGTGCCATCAGCGTGCCCTTCACCGTCAAAATGCGCGCCGGCTGGGACGGCAAAGACATCTCCGCCCTCGACATCGCAAAAATTTGCGAAGAAAATGGCGCAAAGGCCATCGCCCTCCATGCCCGCACCCGCGAGCAGGGCTATAAGGGCAAAGCCGACTGGACCCTCATCGCCGCCATGAAACAGGCCGTCAGCATTCCCGTCATCGGCAACGGCGACGTCATGTCACCCGCCGATGCCGTCCGCATGTTCCGCGAAACCGGCTGCGACGCCGTAATGCTCGGCCGCGGAATCATCGGAAACCCCTGGCTTCTCCGCGCCTGCCAGGAAGCCGTCACCAAGCTGTTCACCGGAGAAGTCACCCACGAAGACCAGGTTCCCGGCGACGAACTCGTCCACGTCGAAGACAACGGCGAGTATGTCCCCATCAAAGTGCCCTATTACATGAAAGAGATCGGCATTGATGAACGCCTCGACCTCATCCTTGAGCACACCCGCCTCACCATCGAAATCAAAGGCGAGCAGCGCGCCGTCCGCGAGATGCGCAAACATTCCCAGCAATACATCAAAGGCATCCCCGGCTGTAAAACCCTGCGCGAAAAGCTAATGAAGGTAGACACCTACCAGCAGATTAACGACCTCCTGGCCGAATACCGCGTTTACCTGGCCGAACGAAAAGGCACCCGGTAAAACCATCCCGACCGGCTAAAACGCCACGTCAAACGTCAATTGCTGGCTTATCGGATCCTCCACCGGAGGCGGGATAAACACCGCCGATCGCCGATGCTGAGCCAGCTTGTCCCGGCAAATCTTCGGCGAAGCATTGTTTCGCGGCGCCACATGAATTTCAATATCCGGCCTCGGCCTGCCCAGGATCCCATGGGCCGTCTGCATAGCCACCGCCGGCGAATTATTATCCTGAGACAAATGGCTCAGCAACAAAACCTTCATCCGGTCGCTGGAATAATCCCGAACCACCTCCGCGCACTCCCTGTTCTCCAGGTGCCCGTGCCGCCCCGCGATACGGCTTTTCAAATGCTGCGGATAAAACGGATTACTCATCAGCATGTCATGGTCGTAATTGCTTTCCAGGAAAGCCACATCCAGATCGCTCAGACACGTCCGCAGCGCCGGAAAACAATGCCCCAGGTCCGTCAGCACACCTACCCGGTACTGCCCGTCATCCACGATAAACGCACACGGGTTCACCGCATCATGAGGCGTAGGGATCGTCTGCACCGTCACATGCCCCACCTTTATCGAATCCCCCGGCGTAAAATATTGAAACACCGAATTGCAGACCTTCCCCAGCCGGTGACGCATCACCTCATGCGTATCCCGCGAACAGAAAATCGGCAGCTTCAGCTTCCGGTGGAAAACCCCCGCGCACGCCGTATGATCCGAATGATCATGGCTGATAAAAAGCGCGTTAAAGTCACCCGGCTCAATCCCATACAGCGCCATCCGTTCACAGGCCCGGCGAAAGGGAATTCCTGCGTCAAACAACAGCCTCACATCGCCAGACTGATAAAAATAGCTGTTCCCGCAACTGCCGGATTGGAGAGAAAACGTAATCATAACACCTGTATCAATAAACCGCCGGCAGAAAAGATCGCGCAAGGAGAAAATTGGTTCAGGAAAGAAAGACCTCGTTCGCCGCTAACTTGTTTTGTTGACTACTTCGCGAGGCATTTTGTTCTCTTTGGATAATGACACGACGCAGGAAAACATACCGCTGGGAGTTTCGCGATTGCTTTCCTGATCGCGCACAACGCCTGGTGGAACGCTATCGCCTTCATCAGGTAGTCGCGTCGGTCCTTGCCAGCCGCGGCCTCGGGCTGGAACACGACGCCCTCATGGGCTTTATGCAACCCCGCCTCAACACCCTCCACGATCCCCTCCTCATGGCCGACATGGAAACCGGGATAGAGCGCACCGCCCGTGCCATTGAATCCGGGGAGTGCATCACCGTTTTCGGCGATTATGATGCCGACGGTATGACGTCTACCGCCTTGATGATCAAGGCCTTAGAGGCAGCCGGCGCCAAATGCACCTGGTATGTGCCCCATCGCGTTGACGAAGGCTACGGCATCAGCCTGCCCGCCCTCGAAACCATCGCCCAGCAGGGCACCACTTTGATAATTACTGTCGATAACGGCATCAGCGCAATTAACCAGGTAAGCCGCGCTCGCGAGCTGGGCATGGACGTAATCATCACAGACCACCATCAGCCCGGCCCCGAACTGCCCGATGCCTGCGCAGTTATCAATCCCAATCGCGCCGACTGCCCTTATCCCTGCAAACACCTCACCGGCGTCGGTGTCGCCTTCAAGTTTGCCCATGCCCTGCTCAAACGCCGCGCCATTCCCCAGAATCAGGCCACCCAGTTTCTCCGCTCCACCCTGGACCTCGTGGCCATCGGTACCATCGCCGACTTCGCCCCCCTGGTGGGAGAAAACCGCGTCCTGGTATCCCACGGCCTCCAGCGCATTGCCGATTCATCCAACGTCGGCATCATGGCCCTGCGGGATCATCTGAAGCTCAAAGAAAACATCTCCACCAGCCATGTCGGCTTCCAGATTGCCCCCCGCCTGAACGCCGCCGGCCGAACCAGCCACGCCGAGGTCGGCGTCCGCCTGCTTACCACCACCGATCCCGAAGAAGCCCTCGTTATCGTGGAAGAGCTGGAAAGCTGCAACCGCCTTCGCCGCATCATGGAAGGCAAAATTTTCAGCGAATGCATGGAGTTCGTGGAAAACCAGATAGACCTGGCCAATGACCCCGTAGTCGTAGCCGACGGCCACGGCTGGCATCTCGGCGTCATCGGCATCGTCGCCAGCCGCGTGATGGAACAGGTTCAGCGCCCCGTCATCGTGATGAATCACGCCGATGGTAAAGTCAAAGGCTCCGGCCGCAGCATGGGCGAATTCAACCTTTTCGAGGCCCTCTCCGCCTGTCGCAGTCATCTTGCCGCCTTCGGCGGTCACCCCCACGCCGCCGGCCTTACCGTCGCCGCCGACAACGTCGCCAGTTTCCGCCAGGCCATCAATGATTTTGGCCGCGATAACTACGGTGTGGAGCCTGTCACCCCCGCCCTTGTTATTGATGCGGAAGTCGACTGCCGCGCCCTCGATTTTGAAATGATGGACCACCTGCGCTACATGGAACCCTTCGGCCACAGCAACCCTCAGCCGGTGCTGGCCACCCGTGGAGTCCGCCTCCACACCCAGCCCCGCGTAGTCGGAGAAAAACATTTGAAATTACAGCTCAGCCGCGAAGGCGTCATCATGAACGCCATCGGCTTTAATATGGGCGAACTGGCAGGCGACCTCACCGCCGCCGGACGCTCCGCCGAGTTGGAAATCGCCTTCTGCCCTACAATTAACACCTGGCAAAACGAAAGCCGTGTCGAAATGGAACTGAAAGACCTTCGACTGGCAGGGAGCTGAACCATGGCTGACAACAAACCTGGCCCCGAGGGCGAACCAAAACGCAACGCACCAAAGCTGCCGCCCCGATCCGGCGACTGGCAAAGCGGTCTCAAACAAGAGGGCAACCGCCCCGCCAAAAGGCAAACCACCGAGGGAACCGTCAGTGATTTTCTCGCCAGCAGTCAGGCCGGACCAAACTCCCCAGACTGGGATCCCATTGATTCCGAGAAGGAGTGGTCCCCCGACAACGCCGCCGCCCCCCCCCATCGCGACTCGCTCGATAATGATCCCCCCGACACCCCCCGCCCACGCCGGCGCTATTCGTTCTACACCAGCCACACCCGCATCTCCGATCTTCTCATCGCCCTCCTCCTGGCCCTTGTCGCCTTTGCCACAATCGCCACCACCTATCGCGGTTTCGGCCATTCCTGGGACGAAGCCCTCTATCTAAGGCCTGCCGAAAGAGCCGCCGCCTGGATGCTGGGAGCTATAAATTCCGGCGACGATTCCATGATGCGCGCCGAAGCCATCAACCGCCATTGGGGCACCGAGCTTACCGGGTATGACCCGCTCCACCCCGAGGTTGCCCCCGTGCCCAAACTCCTCCCCGGGGCTGGTCTTACTTATCTGCAGGAGCCGCTGAACCTCGACCCAATGACGGCAATGCGCCTGCCTAATGCCATCCTCTTTGGCCTCACCGTCGGTCTACTCTTCCTCCTCGGCACCCGCGAGTATGGACGCATCGGCGGATTTGCCGCAGCCATATTTTATGCCCTTATGCCCCGCGTCTTCGGCCATGCTCACCTCGCCGCCTCAGAAACACCCCTCGCATTTTTTTCCTTGCTCACCGTCTGGTGTTTCCTCGTAGGAAACCGGTTCTGGCCCTTCGCCCTGTTCACCGGAATAGCCCTCGGCGCAGCCATCGCCACAAAAGTCACAGCCCTGGCCCTGCCCATTCCTCTCATGATCTGGGGCCAGCTTTACAAACGCCGCGATTACGCCTCAAACGTCTTCGCCATGGTCTTCATCGCCCCGCTTGTGGCCCTGGCCCTTTGGCCCTGGCTGTGGCATGACACCTTTGCTCGCGCCGTAAACTACATCGGGTTTTACCTCAACCACCAGAAAACCGCCCTGTTTTATATGGGACGCATCTGGGGTTATGGATCTCTCGACGCCCCCGTCACCTACGCGCCCCATTTAACCGCCCTCGTCCTGCCCATCTGGATGCTGTTCTTTCTGGCGCTCGGCGTATTACAAACTCTCCTGTCCACCGTCCGCCGACCCGTATCTGTCCTGTTTACCGTCATGGCCCTTTTCTGGATCGGCCTCACAATGCTGCCCAACGCCCCCCGCTATGATGGCGAGCGACTCTGGTTTCCCGCTTTCGCCTTCATCGCCCTCATTGCCGGCGGAGGCTTCTCCCTCATCTTTGGCGGTGTGCGCCGCTGGCGCGAACGCCGCACAGGGGATGCCCGCGAAACCGGCTATATCGCCACTTTAACCCTGCTGGTCCTTGCCGTAGCCGGCGCAATCGATATTTATCTCACCCATCCAAATCAGCTCAATTATTTCAACTGGATCACCGGCCGCGCCCGCGGAGCATACGAGCGCGGATTCGAGACATCCTATTGGGGCGAAGCCGTTAATGAGGAAGTCCTGGACTACCTCAACCAAACCCTCGAACCCGGCGACAAAGTAAAAACCCTCGCCCTGAACTCCCTCGCCTTTGAAAACCTGCGCCAGTGGGGCAAGCTTCCTGCCGAGGTCGATTTTACCCCTGACGAGCCCCCCTTTGACTACGTTATCATGCAGGTGCGGCAGGGCTTTATGGCCACCCCAGAACGCCGCATCTGGCGTCGAAACCAACCCATTAAAACCTTTGAAACCAACGGTGTCCCCCGCATTCTCGTTTTTGATGCCACCGCCGCCGCGTCCGTTTTCCCCGCCCCGGCTCAGGAAGACGACAGCGAAACAACCGCCACCCTGGCCGCAGATCCCACAGCAGAGCCCGATGACTTACTGACCACCGGCACACTCACTCCTGTTCCCCCCGGAACCACCGCCACCCAAGAGGCCCTGCCCGTTCCCGGTGATCTCATCACCACATCCGGCGCATCTATCGCACCGGTAGAAGACGCAGTCACCACCGCCGCCGCCGTCCGCGCACGGGATTTCAGCACCACCCGCCCTCTGCATGAAGAGCGCCTCCCCAGCCCCGACGAAACCACCGGCACAGAAATCCTCGATTTACCAACCACCTCCCCAGCTCAGCCCCCCGTCTCCGCAGCTCAGCCCCCTGTTATCACACCATCCTCCCCGGCCCTCGTTGTGCC
>CAYUGQ010000063.1:7800-15335 GCA_964444305.1 uncultured Candidatus Sumerlaeota bacterium | reverse complement strand
GGCCGGGTTCGCGGGAATATGTGGATGCGCGGTTGCTGGACGTGGGGAATACACTGGCTCATCAGTGGCGGCCGGGGGATATCCTTTTTGTGGGGGACAGTCTGACGGATCTTGGCCGTTTGGATTTTGATCCGCTTTTGCCGCGGTCCCATAACCTGGGGATTCTAGGGGCGAAAATCGACGATGTAATTTATACGCTTGATTTGTTCGAGATGTTTTTTACCTCGCCATCGAAAGTTGTGGTGTTGATCGGGACGAACAATGTGCGCCCTGATGCTCATTCGTTTCCGGCGTTTCGCGAGGAGGAATTTGGCGCACTGATGAGTCGACTGGAGCGGTTTAAGGCTCAGCATCAATGTGAGATTATCGTGCGTTCTATTCCGCCGGGAGAGCCTGATCCTGCACCGCCGATCTCGGCGGAGACTTATCACCTGGCGTTTAATGATGCCGTGCGACGGGCCAATGGATTTCTTGCTAATGAGTGTGTGGGAAATGGGTTTACGTTTGTTAACGAGTATGTATATTTCTGGAAGGAAGCGGAGGGGCAAATCGATCGCAGCATGTTTGTCGGCGGGCGATATACGCCGTGTGCCCCGGTGGATTACCTGCATTTGGGATGTCTTGGTTATATGGTGTCGAACCTGACACTGGCGGCATCGGTCTATCAGCCGCTTCCGCCGGACGGACAGGTTTTGCAGTTGCGTCCGGGGCCTGCGGCGCCGCCGCTTTCGCGGCGAAATTTGCGGACGCAGGGAAATGATTACCGATACGCGTCAATTACGGTTCCGCCGGGTCATCTTTTCAGCCTGAGCGTTTTCGGCTCCGGTTATAATTACGCGGCGTATACGGATCCTGTCGCCGTGCTCTCCAAGCCCGATTTTCTGCATGGTTATCCATCGATGGAGTCTGAGGCACTGAACGGCGCGGCGGCATCAGTAGTGTTTAGAAATACAATGGCGCTTCCCCATACGATTATTGTGTGCCTGGGAAGTTCGGCGGCGCAACCGGCCATGTGGTCAGTTAATATGTTGCAAGTTGTTGATTAGCAGTTACCCTCAGACGCATTCCCAATTGAAAAGCTTCCCTTAATTATCCATGAAAATTTTGATGCTGAATCGCGCCCGCAAGCTTATTGGCGAGGCGGCGCATACGTTTGATTTAACCGAGGAACTTATGCGCGCTGGACACAGCGTTAAGCTGGTGTTGCGGGCCAATACGGATTTGCTTCAGCGGGCATATGATCGGGATCTGCCGGTGGCTCTTGCGTTCCGTAATGGCGGCGGATTTCATCCCGTACACAGCGTTAAGGAATTTTGGAGTCTGCGGCGGCTTATCGTGGAGTTTCAGCCGGATGTGATTCATTGCCATCGGGGGAACGATCACGGTCTGGCTGCAGCGGTTTTGCGAAGTTTCCCTGCGGACCGGCGGCCGGCGGTAGTGCGCACAAGGCATAGAGCGGTTCCGGTTAAAAATACGATTTCAAACCGCTGGCTTTATCTTAAAAACACCGACGCTGTCATCGCGGTATCGGCGCGGGCGGCGGAAAGTTATGGTCCCATGGGGCCGCTGATCCAGGATCGGATGACGACCATTTTGTCATCGGTGGATCTTTCCCGGTTCAGACCAGACCAGCGGAGTAATGAATGGCGGCGGGCGAATGGCATTGATGATGATCATCTGCTGGTGGGCTTGATTGCCCGGATTCAGCGGGTCAAGGGGCAGCGACCCTTTTTGGAATCAGCGGCACGAGTGGCAAAGGATTTCCCGAATGCGCGGTTTTTAATGGCGGGGGCTGGTCCGGAGGGGGCCCGGCAGAAGCTGAATGTTTATATCGAAGAGTTGGGATTGGCGGGTAAGGTTGTTTTCCTGGGCTGGGTTGATAACATTTCCGCCGTGACTGCGTCGCTGGATGTGGGCGTGCTGGCGTCGCTGGGCAGCGAGGCTTCCAGCCGCATTGTTTATGAGTATATGGCTTCTGGCGTTCCGGTGGTGGCGACGGCAGTGGGGTGCATCCCGCAGATTGTTGGCGAGCCGGAAGTGGGGTTGGTGGTGCCTCCGGGGGACGTGAATGCTATGACCGAAGCCATTAGCCGCATGTTGGGATCAGATGAGATTCGCGCTGATTTCGCCCGGAAAGGGCGTGAGCGGGTGGAGTCGCATCACACGCGGGAGCGGTGGTTAAACGACATTCTGGATGTCTATAACTTCGCCATCAACACGCGCAGCGGCCAGACTTCCCGGCGAAAGAATTTTCCTTCCGCATCATAAAAAAAACCTCTGCAACCTTTCGATTGCAGAGGTGGGATAAGCTGTTTGTGGAGCCGGAGTGCTAATCGCGCACGCGGTCTTTGATTTCCTTTAGCAGATTACTGACGAACTCATCGCGTGCCATGGCTCCCTGGTCGCCTTTGCCGTGGCGACGAACGCCAACGGTACCTGCGCCCGATTCTTTTTCGCCGACGATAAGCATGTAAGGTATCTTGCGAAGCTCGGCATCGCGGATTTTCGCGCTGATTTTATCTTCGGAAGCATCCAGTTCGGCGCGGATTCCAGCGGCTTTTAATTCAGCCAGGGTGGATTTGCCGTACTCGAGACTTTTTTCAGAAACCGGCAGCACGATGGCCTGAACCGGAGCGAGCCAGGTGGGGAAGTTGCCGGCGGTGTGCTCCGTCAGGACGCCGATGAAACGCTCCAAAGATCCAAGGACAGCACGGTGAACCATGACCGGACGGTGCTTCTGACCGTCGGGACCGATATAAGATAGGTCAAACCGTTCCGGCATAGAAAAATCGACCTGAATGGTGCCGCACTGCCATGTGCGGTTCAGGCAGTCTTTCACATGGAAGTCGATCTTCGGCCCGTAAAAAGCGCCGTCGCCGGGGTTCAGCTTGAATTTCACACCAAGTTTCTCAAGGCTATTCTGCAGTGCAGTCGTGGCATTATCCCACATCTCGTCGCTGCCCAGGCTTTTCTCCGGGCGGGTGGAAAGCTCCATGTGGTAATCTTCAAAACCGAAGACCTCATAGACTGTCTGAATGAGTTCGATGGCTTCCGTCACGGCGTCTTCAAGCTGATCCGGAGTGCAGAAGATGTGGGCGTCATCCTGGGTGAAGCTCCGCACACGGAACAGGCCGTGCAGGGCACCACTGAGCTCGTGGCGGTGAACGCGCCCGAACTCGGCAAGTTTCAGCGGGAGATCACGATAGCTGGTGAGGCGGTTGCGATACACCAGGCAGCAGCCGGGGCAGTTCATGGGCTTTACGGCAAAATCCTGCTCGTCCACCTCTGTGAAATACATGTTCTCTTTGTAATGCTCCCAGTGGCCGCTCTTGTGCCAGAGCTCATCATTTAAGATGATGGGAGTCATAATTTCCACATAATCGCGCTTGGCCAGCTCTTCACGGATGAAGTTGCTGATCTCATTATAAATGACCATGCCGTTAGGGTGGAAGAAGGGAAAACCTGGGCCTTCATCCTGGAACGAAAAGAGGTCCAGGTCTTTGCCAATGCGGCGGTGGTCGCGCTTTTTGGCTTCTTCCAGGATGCGGAGATGCTCGGTCAGTTGCTTTTTATCCGGAAAGCTTGTTCCGTAAACCCGCTGCAGCACCTGATTTTTGGCATCGGCTCGCCAGTAACAGCCAGAGACGGTCAGCAGCTTAAGGGCCTTAACATAAGAGGTGCTGGGGATGTGAGGACCGCGGCAGAGGTCAACGAATTCGCCCTGTTTGTAGAGGGAAATAGTCTGCTCGTCAGGCAGTCCGTCAATGATTTCCAGCTTATACGGTTCGTTCTTTTCCTTGAAGAGACGGATGGCTTCCTCGCGGGGAACTTCGATGCGCTCAAGAGCCAGATTTTCCTGAACGATTTTTTCCATTTCCGCCTCGATCTTTTCCAGCATCTCGGGCGTGAGGGGCTCTTTTACGTCGAAATCATAGTAATAGCTGTCTGCCAGGGGAGGGCCGACGGTGAGCTTGGCGTCCGGCAGGATTCGCTTCAGGGCCTGGGCCATGATGTGCGTTGAGGTGTGGCGAAACATTTCACGACCCTCTTCGTCTTTCCAGGTTACAAGCTGGACCTCTGAGGCCTCGGTAATGGGAGCGGAGAGGTCCACCAGCTCGCCGTTGATTTTGCCGCCCAGGGCCGCTTTTGCGAGGCCGGGACCAATCTCCCGGGCCAGATCCATAAGGGTGGAACCGCGGGGGACTTCTCGCGTGGATCCATCGGGAAGGGTGACCTGGATTTTATCTTGAGTTTCTGCCGTTGCTGACACCTGGTTTGCCGCTCCTTTATATGATACCTCAGAAGCAGCATTTTTGCGTACCGGGACCAGCACTAGCGGCTACGAATCCGCTTCAAAGGCATTAGATACACGCACATTAGTCAGGCCCGCGGGCAAAAATTCAGAGGGGCTTTTCGTCCTCCGGGATGTCGTCGGGCAGCTTGGTCGGATCTGGCAGCGGTTCGTGATCGTCGTGCTTTGCAAAGATCAGGCTGAGGACAACTGAGAGGGCGAGAATCGAACCGATGACGATCAGAGAAATATTGATCGGAATAGCATAGGTCGAATGTCCGAGCAGCATCTTGACGCCGACAAACACCAGGATTAACGAGAGGCCATATTTCAAATAACGGAACATGTCGATGACTCCCGCAAGCAGGAAATACATGGCACGAAGACCCAGGATGGCAAAGACGTTACTGGTATAAACAATGAACGGGTTCTGAGTAACCGCAAACACCGCAGGGATGGAATCCACAGCGAAAATCACGTCGGTTGTTTCAACCACTAGCAGGACGACAAACATACGGGTGAAGTACGTTTTTCCATCTTTCTTAACGATGAACTTCTGGCCGTGATCGTCTGTTGAAATAGGCAGAAGCTTTCGCGCCAGGCGATAAACGAGACCTTGCGAAGGATCGTCATTTTCCGGATCATGCAAGGCCATTTTGATACCGGTGATAATCAGGAAGCCGCCGAAGACATAGAGGATCCAGTCAAAGTTCGCAATTAAAGCAACGCCGGCGGCAATCATAATACCGCGCAGAATCAAGGCTCCCAGGATTCCCCAGAACAGCAGGCGATGCTGATACTTTGGCTCGATTTTAAAATATGTGAACAGCATCACAAATACGAAGATGTTGTCCACACTCAGGGATTTTTCGAGGAGGTAACCGGCGAGAAACTGACCGCCGATCTCAGAGCCGTATTCGCGGTAAAGCCAGTAGTTAAAAGAAAGCGCCAGGGCGACCCAGAAGATAGACCAGGATAGCGCTTCTTTGAATTTGATTACATGGGCCTTTCGGTTAAAGACACCCAGGTCCAGCGCCAGCATAGCAATTACAAACAGATTGAAGATAACCCAGGCTGTAGTCGAAAACGTTACCGCTGTGTCCAAAGTTTAGGTCCTGATTTGCTTGAGATGAGATCCAGCACCCTGACGAATGCCAGACGTATAACACAGAAGCTAGCGTTTGGCATTCCTGATTTTTTGACGCTGCGTCTACTTTTAAGAATTGGCCGGGCTGGTAAGACGTTTACGAAGAGCTTTAATTGCCACGGCCCGGTGACTAATATCGTTTTTAGATTCTGTCGGAATTTCTGCGAGGGTTTTGCCTGAGTCGCCTACGAGAAATACGGGGTCGTAACCAAAGCCGAATGCTCCTGCCGGAGTAAATCCGATGGAGCCCTCCAGAGTGCCCCGTTCTTCGATTCGGGTTCCGTCGGGCAGGGTGAGGCATAGCGCGCAAACAAAGCGAGCCGTGCGGCCCTTTCGTTCAACGTCTTTCATTTCGCTCAGTAGACGAGCGATGCGCTCTGCATCCGTTGGTGCATAACGGGCCGAAAAAACCCCGGGCCGGCCGTCCAGAGCATCGACAACCAATCCGGAATCATCCGCCAGGGCAGCAATACCGGTCCCCCGGCAATAGTGGTCAGCCTTCAGGCGGGCGTTCTCTTCAAAGGTAGAGCCGGTCTCCTCCGGCTCGTCCACTTCGGGGAAATCTGCCGCGCAAAGGATGCGTCCGGGAACGATTTCACCCAGTATGGCCCGGATTTCGGTTAATTTTTTAGAGTTGTTTGTTGCAAGAAGCAGCTCTGAGACGGCTGACATAGGGGCACCTGGAGAAAAAAATGATCAAATCCGTTGCGATACTAAAGGTTTCGACGGTCTCCTATTTCACGAGACTGCTTATCCCATGCATCCTTTGTCTCTTCGCCCTGGTGTTGAGTGGATGCGACAATGCAGACGGTCGCTCTGGCGCCGGAGCTATTGCGGGACTGGCCAGCATCAGTGATCCCGACCCGGGCACTGGCAATGCGGGTATCCTGGTTTACCTGGCAGGAACTGCCCACCAGGCCCGCACAGACCAGCAGGGGCGATATCGCATTGATGGGGTGCCGCCGGGAACTTATGATCTGATCGCGGAAAAGCACGGTTACCAGGGACAGGTGATCGAGGCCCTGATGGTGAGCGCTGGCAGTGGCACCGGAACGAATCCTCCCGTGCAGCCCACAGAGGTGTTGCTCCAGCGAACTCCGCCACAGGTGTCAGACCATTCAGGCACCAGTACACTGGGCAGCATATCCGGGATGGTTTTGCTGGAGGGCATGCCTGATGAGAACGGTGGAGTACGCGTTGAACTGGACGGAACGCCTTTTGTGACTGTCAGTAGCAGCGACGGGCAATATCGCCTGGTAAATGTTCCGCCCGGCTTTTATCAAATGAGCTTTTTTAAAGAAGGCTACCTGGACCAGCGGATACCGGGAGCCGTGACGGTCACAACTGGATCTGTGACGCGGGTGCCTGAAGTGGCCATGGAATTGAAACAGCCTGGGGATCCGGTGTCAGCAGGTACCGTGGCCGAACAGATGGCTGCAACGGCCGTTGCGCCGTTTCAGCCGGAGGCTCCTCCCGGGCCAGACGAGCGCCGCAGCATTGTAGGCGTTGTGGAGGTGCGGGATACGGCGAACCGGCTGATCAGTGACTATACCGACGTGACGGTTGCCATTAACGGAACAAGCTATGTGGCTGAGATTGGCGAGCAGGGTCAGTTTCGCTTTGATAATTTGACATCCGGCATCTATACCGTCATTGGCAGCATTCCTGATGGAGCCCTGGTGCAGGTGCCGGTGGATCTGGAAACTCAGCGCACGGCGACGATTTCGGTTAACATGGTCAGCGGCGACCCGGCCGGAGCAGCGGGCGGAACCATCAGGGGAACTATTGTCCTGTTGGATATGGACGATAACCCGCTTCCGGATGCGTCAGGTGTGCAGGTGGCGGTGAATGGCACTCAAATTATGGCCACGACGGCGGCTGACGGGGTGTTTACCTTGGACGGGGTGCCCGCGGGAACTCACAGGTTGACCGCCACCCGGAGTGGATTTCTGCCCGGTAATCTGGATAATGTGCAGGTTAGTGCGTCGGCACCCACAGAAGTGCCGGATATAATCATGACAATGGACGTGGAGCGTCCTCGTGTAATTGCTACAACTCCCGGCAATAATGCCCGGGATATAATTGTGGGAGGCGAGC
>CAYUGQ010000063.1:0-7700 GCA_964444305.1 uncultured Candidatus Sumerlaeota bacterium | reverse complement strand
GTAATTGCTACAACTCCCGGCAATAATGCCCGGGATATAATTGTGGGAGGCGAGCTGCCTGTTTCGGTGAAATTCAGCGAAGCTATGGATCCCGCCACTCTTATAAATAGTGTTGTGGTTTCGCCTAACACACCGGCTACGGTTACTATCGGCAGGGGAGCGGCGGGCGGAGCAGATGATACATTAATGATCGTATTGTCAAACGCCAGCTCACAGCAGCCGATCCAGTTTGGCGCCACTTACCGGATTACAATTCCCGCCTCGGCAGCGAATTTTTCCGGTGTGACCATGGGCGAACCTTATACTTTTACTTTCCAGACGGGCCGACCAGGCGTCGTAGCTACCAGCCCGGCCAATAATACCCGGGACGTCTACGTGGATCAGATTCAAAATCCTGTGATCATACATTTCAACACCCGGCTGGATCCTTCTTCTATCAATGAACGGAACATCCGCGTGCGCCCCAGCAGTGGTCGGAGCGTTTCCATTACGCATTCCAATGATGAAACCACCGGCTGGACCAGCGTTCGGGTGGCGACCCAGTGGGAACCGGAGACCAATTATACAATCACGGTAAACCGGCGGGTCAGGGCGTCAAATGGACAGATCCTTGGAAACACCCCTTACAATTTGAAATTCCGGACTCAGGGAATGGATATAAGACGCGTACCCATCCAAACCGTTCGTTGATAGTCCGGCGGCTTCAAAAATGGTGAACATAACCGTTTATCAGTGGTGCATGGCAATAAGCACGATGGATAACAAAGCAGGCGACAACCAGGGATAACATGATAGATTTCGATCAGATGATTGATGAGTCGCGCATCGTAGATCTAAAAGCGACAACGAAGGAAGAAGCTCTCCGCGAACTGGTGGATGTGCTGGCAACATCTCCGGATGTGACCGACCGGGAAGAACTGTTGAATGCAATTTATGAACGCGAGCGGGTGATCTCTACCGGCGTAGGCATTGAGGTTGCTCTTCCGCACGTCAAAATCCCTAGCGTAAAGAACTTTGTTATCGCCATAGGCCGCAGCCACAAGGGCATTGAATTCGAGTCTCTTGATGACAAACCGGTTTATATTATCGTGATGATCGGCGCGAACGACCGGCAGGCGGGGGACTTCCTGAAGGTCCTGGCCCGGCTGGTTCTTAAACTGAAAAGCCGCAATTTCCGCAAGCAGGTGATGTTTGCGCCTAACCCGAAACGAATCAAAGAGCTGTTCGTCAGCGACGAAGTTCCTGAAGACGATAGTTGACCTCTGACCGAAGCCAGTTGCGTTATTGGTTCAGGATTCATTGATAACCGGCTGATCGCTGGTGTCATTTATCAGGGATGAAAAGGGATCGCATGTCGCAGATCATCGAATCGGAAGTAACCAACATCCTTCGTGAGGCATTGCCCGAAGCGGAAACTGCGCGAACGCTGGTGATTGCCGGCAGCGGCCTCGGCGGATTTATACGGACGGTTGAGGTCGTATCAGAAATTTCATTTGGTGATATTCCGGGCGTGGGAGATTCTACGGTGCAAGGGCATTCCGGAAAACTGGTCTATGGGTTGACCGGAAAAGAAAAGGTTCCCGCACTGATTATGTCAGGGCGGCGGCACCTTTACGAAGGCTTGACAGCAGGCGAAGCCGTACGTCTGCAACGGCTCATTCTCAGCGCCTGGCCAAATGTTAAAAATATGTTGGTCAGTAACGCTGCGGGTGGGCTGAGCCGGACGTTTTCTGTCGGAGACCTCATGCTGATAACAGATTATGTGAATTGGATGTTTCACAATTCTCGCCGGGGAAGCGGCGACTATCACTGTGACCCGCGCCATAAACCAGTGTTTGATCCCCACCTGAGAGCCATGGCTATTGAAACCGCACAGGAGCTTTCTATTGGCCTGCGTCAGGGTGTTTACCTTGCCATGATGGGACCCAGCTATGAGACACGGTCTGAAGTGTTAATGTGCCGGAACCTTCTGGGGGCGGATGCCGTGGGAATGAGCACCGTACCAGAAAGCATGATGGCGGCAGCCTTGGGGCGGCGCGTATTGGGGATCAGCTTTATTTCTAATATGCTGGTGGACCCGGCGCCTATTACTCATGATGAAGTGGTGGAAAATTCCGTGCTTGTGGAAGAGAAATTCAGCCGGCTGGTTGCGGCGTTGCTGCGGAAAATGCACAACGACTGAAGCTTTTATCTGCCCGCAGAGTATAACTGCCCAGAATCTTTTACTCGGGGGCAGGCTGTTCACCCGGCGGTTCTCTGGGTTCAAGATCAAATTCTATAGACTGGGTGAACACACAATGAGTGTAACCAACGAAAAGAAGCTGGAAATTATCGCGGAGAACAAAACTCACGCGACAGATACGGGATCACCGGAAGTTCAGGTGGCCATCCTCAGCGAGCGTATCAAAAACCTTACCGAGCATTTTAAAACCCATAAGAAAGACCATCACAGCCGTCGTGGCCTTCTGATGCTGGTGGGTCAGCGTAAAAGCATGCTCAATTATTTGAAGAAGAAAGACATCACCCGCTACCGCGCGTTGATTGAAAAGCTTGGCCTGCGTAAGTAAAGCCAGCCAGCTTCAAAAAGAAATTCAGCCCACAGAGGAGTCAACCTTCTGTGGGCTTTTTCTTTGTATGAGTTAGACGGTACCGGTGGTTGCAGTCTCGGTTGCCGTTGTGGTTTGATCTGCGTCCGGGGTCTGCTCCAGCCCGATTCGCTTGAGATAAGCCAGGCTTTTTGCCACAGAATCAAACGCCGAACCCGCCGGATTATCGCGCTCGATTACCAGCCATTTTACGCCCGCATCCTGAGCCGCCCTATAAACCGGAGACCACTGAATGATCCCATCGCCCACCTCGGTATCCCGCGGAGGAGGTCCGGGGTCCAGGTCTTTCACATGAAGCAATTTTACCCGGCCGTTCAACCGCCTAATTTCATTCACCGGGTCATACTTCCCTTTGGCCACCCAGCAGATGTCCAGCTCGGCCAGAGGCGAATCCGCCGGGTTTTCATGAAACATAATGTCATGGGCCGGTTTGCCATCAACCATATTTTCAAATTCAAACGCGTGGTTATGATAAGCCAGGGCAAAACCCGCTTCGCGGCACCGCTTTGTCATGGCATGCATGGCCGCACAATAATCTCGCCATGTCTTGCCGCCATCATCAAACTTTTGCGGACCGCTGGGGACGATCACGTACTCGCAATCCAGGGTCTCAACGTAATCCTTTCGGATTTGATCAAAGTTCTTATCGAGATCTCCCAGGCTAACATGACACGACGACGCACGAAGTTTCGCCTCCGCCAGGACGTCTTTGATTTCACCCGCCTCATGGCCGTGAAGACCCGCAAATTCTACGGAGCCAATCCCCAGCTTCGCCACCTGCCGCAGCGTGCCAGGAAAATCCTTCTTACATTCTTCGCGCAGAGTATAAAGTTGCACCCCAATGGGGTTCCCTGTGAAGTTCATTGGCGATCCACCTGGCCTTTTGGTCATCGTTAAATAGTACGTTAAAATGTCTACGAACGTAGCGTTGCTACGGCAATACTTTTCTGAAGGC
This sequence comes from uncultured Candidatus Sumerlaeota bacterium, assembly GCA_964444305.1. GTDB lineage: Bacteria > Sumerlaeota > Sumerlaeia > Sumerlaeales > Sumerlaeaceae > JAKFFN01. Next base: position 4,139 of record CAYUGQ010000063.1, on the reverse strand, counting down.
CGCCCGCGCCCTTCTCAAAAAAAGGATCGAACCCGGGAAAGTCATTTGGCTTTCGGCGGGAACTCATGATCTGGTCTTGCTTTCTTAACAGCCTAACTATTCTTATCCAGTGGTAACGACCTGGAAAAGGCAGACTCTTTGATGATGTTTATTAAAACAATCGTGTCGTCGCTGTTTTGCAGCGCCCTCACGCTTTCGCTGGCTTCAGCTTCGGCCCAGACGTATCACCCCACGGCATATCAGTATCAGCAACAGCACCCCATGGGCGGCCACGCCACAACCACAGGCGGCCAGCCGGATATTATCGATCCGTATAATTTTAATGAGGCGGCTCTTTGTCGCCTGATCCATGACCTGACCAATCAAGAGCGCGCCAGCAGGGGACTGCCGCCTCTGGCGTCTCACAGTGGGGCCTCGGCTGCCGCCGCACATCATAGCCGCGATATGGCCAGGCGCGGCTATTTCGATCATAAATCAAAAGGCATTTTACGCAGCACCAGCCCCCGGCAGCGTATGGCCAGCTATGGGTTTCAGCCGCGGATGTCGGCCGAAAATATCGCCATGATCCCTACTTTCAATGGGCAACTGATCCAGACCAGCTCCGGCCGTGGGAAGCAAGCCACTGCCATTGACCCCAACGGCTATACGCGGCTGGCTCAGTATGCCATGCAAGAATGGATGCGCAGCCCGGGGCATCGGAAAAACATCCTTAATCCCCAGCTTGCCACCATGGGCGTAGGGGCAGCCGTAGGCACAAAAAACAACGTGCCTTATGTCTATCTCACTCAGAATTTCGGGGGCTGATCAACGGAGGGGAGCGTCAGGAAAACAATTCCATCGAATACGTTTGAAGTCATCCGGTAAACACAAAACGCACCGCGCCAAACAACAGCGCATACAGGCTGGAGGGGTGGCCGAGTGGTTAATGGCAACAGACTGTAAATCTGTCGAGCTTCGCTCTACGGAGGTTCGAATCCTCCTCCCTCCACCACCTAGTCTTTTCTCTCCCTTGAGTGCTCTGTCCTTTGCCGACCTTTAAGCTTGCGTGTTAAAACCTGGAAAGAACTGTTGACAGCGGTAATTTAAACCGTTGGTTTCTGTTGGATTGCGTGAATAACGACTTATAATCGCTAGATTGGGAATGCTGTACTGAATGCCTGCCAACCAACTTCATCCGGTTTATCATCTTCAGGCCGTTCAGGCTGGATCGAGGATCGATATCGACCGGGTTTTACCGGCCAGCCTGGATGATGCGGATCTGGAAGAACTCCTGGAGAAACTTTCCGAGCCACCGAAATTTAAAGAGCGTATTGCCCCGGTAAGCACCATTATCGGCTCAGACATTGTCCGCGGACGAAACTGGACTGATATGATGATGAAGTCCTATCGGATCTTCTTCCGTCTGTTTGGTTCCATGGCTTTTTACCTTCGGCAGGCCATGGTGGAGAAGTTTGATGAGCGCGGCATGTTGCCCTTTACGGGGCTCAGCATGGACCCGGAAACCCTCCATCTCATGATCGAAACCGATTATGAACAGGGCGAAAATACCTATGGCTCGCTTCTGGAACTTTATCATTCCGGCGTAGTGGCTCCTTGCGCGACCAGTCCTTTTCACGCCCTGCTGCCGTTGATGGATAATGAGTTCGACCAGCGGATGGCTTTGCGTGTGGGCCTGCTGATGAACTGGGATGAAATCGTCCGATATCATCAGTATCTGGACTCCCTCGGATCCAATACTCAGTTTATTGTCCCGTTCTGGTTCCCCGAAAGTGCGTTTTCACAACGCGTGCTGGAGATCCTGCACGAAGAGTTTCAGGCTCTCACGCGGGAACACCGCATTCGTGACCCTCACCTGCTGATCTTGCTGGATACCGCCCAGGTGCAGCCGACGGATATCGACGTGCTCATGAAAAGCTGGAACGTGGTAAAGGTGGGCGCCGAAGAGTATGTGTCGGTGGTTTTCCGTGATCGCAGTTTCAGCGACTGGGTGACTTATAGCAACCCTTCTGTCAAAAAGCTGATCGACCGCACGATTGCGAAAGTGGACAGCGGCTTGAATGAGCATGACGTTGACTATTGCTGGAGCCATTTTGAGGAGCTTGAAGCCCTTACGTTCTCCAATAAAGCTGCCATCAACTACGATCAGAAGATCACAAAGCTTGCGCAGTTAAGCTATATGCCGATGTCGCCTGACATGTTTGTTCGCCGCAAGATGGACGGGATGTTTGGCAAAGCCGTCCATGAGCCGCAGGAAGTTGAACTGAAGGATAATACCGCTTGGAGCGACTGGCACGCTCAGCCCTCTCTCGGGCGTTGGCAAGGTGTGTTGGACAGCAACGCTTTCTTTAAGCTTGTTGATATGCATCGCCCTTATACGCGGCGTACTCGCGGCGGCAAGCAGGTTGAGCCGGGTCCACAGGCCTGGAAGCCGGCCTGGGTGGCAACCAGAGATACCATCAGCCGTGCTGTTAAGGGCAATCCGGAAACGTTGGAGGGCGGCGCTGTCCAGGTGCTGGCTGAAATTGTTGCCGCAAAATCTCCAGACGTCACCCGGCGCAATGTGCAGAATTTTCTCACCTATTGGAGCCATGCTCACTGGCGGGAAATTTTCCTCCAGGGCGACCTCAGTGAGGCCGATATCGACGTGCAGGCGCTCGTGGATCAGTATCTGATGCAGGGAATCAAACGGGAAGCTACGGAAGAGGAATATGCCACCGCCGCTGTGGCTGCCCAGGCCTATTATTTCGCCATGGAATCTCATCGCAGCTTTGCCACGGCTTACGAAAACCTTGATAACCGAATGATGTATCAGTCGGTCGTCATGGCTACGCTGGCCATTTGTAACATGGTTACGGTTTATAACTGGCTGGACCGTTTGTCGGACGCAAAATCGCTGGTGGAATTGTTGAAAACAGAACTGCTCGATTTCGCGTCAGCCTATGACCGATACGAACTGGCCGAGCTTGGCGTCACACGGCAGGAATGGGACGAAAGTCTCATCAGTCAGGTGGAAGAAAGTCCTATGACTGTGGTGGAGCGGGCAGCCCGCCGTACCGCCGCACGCCACTTGCGACCCCTCGGCTTCCGGAAAGATTTCACTAAAGAAGACGAATACATGACGACAAACGTCGGTCACGTCTGGTCAGCCGAGATCGAAAACACGAACTACAAATGGGAAAACAAGATTTTTTGCGGGTTGCGCGAGGAGTAATCTACCGCATCAGAAATCGCGAATCCAGGCTTTCAGCTTTGTGCTTTCCGCCGCCCAGGCTTTGTCATCCAACCGCAGCTTCAGGTAGGTTTCAAAGAGGGAGTCGAAGAACTTTTCGAATTCCTCAAAGACCTCCATGCGCACGAACACGTAATCTGGGCCGCTCGTGCCGGGAGGCGTTGGCACTTTGAGGCCGCTGATGCCGAAGGTCAAAGCGTTAAACCCAAAGGTGTAGGTCTGGTTCTGATAATTAATGCGAAGCCGGGCCTTGGTGATTTTTTTCCCTTCGGTGAAGGCAGTGCGCGCTTCCGCACCTTCCAGGGGAGTGCCCCCTTTCAGCACCATGTGAGTCGCTTCGCCATAGTCGGCCGCCAGTTGAATCGGCGCTTCAAACCAAATCTCGAATTCGTCGTGACCATCCAGACGCACCTTTCCGCCATTCGTCTCGCTCAGCCAATAAAGCCAGGTGGCGAATTCCATCCCGATAAATTCCGATGCCGCAACTTTCTCCAGCAATCCCACTCTTTATAAGCCTTCCACGCAAATTTCTGAGAAAACATTTTCCGGTTTTCGCCACCATGACAAGTCAAATCAGTGGGTTTTATTCCGGGAAGAGGATTGACACCGCCCGCATTTGCTCTAAAGGATTCGCAGTATGAAAGGCATTATACTGGCCGGAGGTTCCGGCACCCGGCTTCATCCGCTCACACTGGCAATCAGCAAGCAGCTCATGCCCGTGTATGATAAACCCATGATTTATTATCCCCTCAGCACACTGATGACGGCCGGCATCAGAGAGGTTCTGATTATTTCCACATCAGAAGACCTCCCGCTTTTTCAGCGGCTTTTCGGCAGTGGTGAAAGCCTGGGGATGAAGTTCGAGTACATTGCCCAACCCCGGCCCGAAGGATTGGCGCAGGCGTTTATC
>CAYUGQ010000062.1:9283-15445 GCA_964444305.1 uncultured Candidatus Sumerlaeota bacterium | reverse complement strand
CTCGTCTTTGAAATCCCGCAGGTACTCCAACACCGTCCCCACGGTGTGAGGCTGGTAGCGGTGCATATAGATCAGCGCATTGAATGAGCCTTTGGGTGAGGAGAATAGCCAGTAGATGGGGCGCTTCTTGTACCGGCGCCAGTGGTCGTTGTAAAAGTCCTTCAGGAAGTACTTACGGATGTCCTTTCCCAGTGCCTGCTCGACAAAGCGGAGATTTTCCTCATAGCGCTCTTCGCCGAAGGCGATACGCAAAAATTCACGGAAGCGCTCGGTGATGTCGTCGGTGAACCAGTCACCGTCGAGCATGGGGATGACATTGTCATCATCCGCCGGGAAGCTCGGCTCTGGGATCTGCTTCAGGTAGTCCTCGATGGTTTCGCCCTGATTGGCCAGGATCAGCCCCGGTTCTTCCAGAGAATAACGACCGAACATACAGCCTACGGCATAGGAGACCAGTTCGCGTATGGTGTCAGCCAGCAGAAGCGCCTCCAGCTCCTTCTCACTCTTGTTGTTCCCGTAGCGGTAGTGGGGGTTGCAGGTCAGAGTGACCTCCTCCAGCGGTACATCTGGTGTCAGCTCATCCTGCAGGCCGTAAGCGTCGATGAAGATGCGGTTGTTTTCTTCCTCCAGCCGCTGCATCTCTAATGTTATTTCTCGCCAATAGGCTCGAAGATTGACATAGCTTGACTCAATTGTGCTGCCGCGGTGGTCATGCGACAGTAGTGGGAACGTCGTGAAATCCCACGAAGTTTCAAAAGCATCCCAGTCAGACTTTGAAAAATCTGAAAGCTTAGCCACGACAATGTCTACATCAACATCTTTATACGGAATGCGTGCAATGTCACCTACTTGAAAAGTTACCGTTGGATTCAAAACATCGATGTATTTCGTGGCAAGCTTGCTAGACAAGAGCCCTAGGACAGAAAGACGCTTCTTCGGTTCAGGAAATCCCGAAGATCCTTTCACATCAAAAATAAAACCGTGAGGACTAAGTCGCGCTCCGAAACCACCCGTCTTGATGTCTGACCAAGTGACGCCCTCTCTAAAGTAGAATTCCCGATTGATTACCCGACCATTAGAGCCAACCCTAGCGCCGGGCGTATTGTCGATATAATCACAAATGGCTTTTCCACGATCTTCGAAATTAACTACAAATATGAAGTTACCACTCCATTTCCGAAATGGGCCACCTTTGTTGTACGGAAACCATTTTGCACCTGAACTTTGAGCTTCGCTTTCAGAGTGACAATTGAAATTGATTTTTTTTAGTTCAACCTCGCTCCAAACTCGCAGAAACAGATCATTATTGGTCGTCGCCATACCTTGTCTTGGTTTAGCAATCTCACCAATTCTTTGGGGTAATAGGAATGTTTCGCGCAACTGCCTGCCAGCGCTATACGCAATGGGCCTTCCAGGAATTTTGATAAATTCATCACCGCTTGCCCGGTACACATAAGACAGCGACTGGTCTTGAACAGCAGCAAGAGCGCGCTGAGACATTTCTTTCTCGCCTCCATTGAAATTCAGGAGGCTAATAAAATTAGCGCGATAACCGAATTTATTACGGTTTATAAAGTTGTAGGCTGCGATTTGAACGGTAGCACCGGCAAATCCGGTTAGCGGAAGCTCTACAACGTTAGTTAGCGTATTATCTTCTGTAATGAAAGATCTGAGATTTTCATGTGACGATATGAACATCCACACATGCGGGCTCATTATGCCGATCCTTGCGAATGGCACCCCTAAAAGAGCACAGCGGGGAACGAACGCTGCAAAAAGGTCAGATTTATAGTTAGGATATGTTTCTTTCAACCAAGAGGAAAGCGGATCATTCATCCCTTTCGTTCCCATATATGGCGGATTGGCCACCACCACATGGTATTTAGGCGATAGTGCCTCAGCCATTCTTAGAGCGGTCACGAGACGCGCCTGTACCTCCCTTTGCAAAAGGTCGTCACCGAGACCTTGGTCATCCACCACGCGTAACAATTCGGCTGTATTGCTTAGCTTCGGTAAGATCAGCGAGCCGAAGTTCTTCGCTTGCTCGAACTGACACAACGTCTCTCGCAACTCGTCAGTAAAAAGATTTGTGCCCACCAGAGCAGCAACATCTTGCATCTCGGATTCGGTAAAGGTGACGTTCTCCAGAACGACAATATTAGGCTGCACCGGCTTTCGAAAGAACCGGCGCTGCTTGGCCCGTGCCTTCATGATCAGCGCAAAGGCTGCCAACTCGCCGGCGCGCTCGTCGATCTCAATGCCGTAAAGATTATGAGTCAGAATCTTGGCCGGAATATCACCAGGTTCGTAGCCTTCCTCCTCGTAAATGGCATAAAGAAGATCGAATGCATAAGTCAGCATATGCCCCGAGCCGACTCCACCGTAACATTCACCGCTGGTGACATTGGCCACATTCAAGTAACTCTCAAGTGTTGGCACCATATTCATAGTGTCCATAACAATAGGCCAAAGCTGGTGACAAACCAATGCTTTTTGTCCATGGCCTGCGAGATCGATCTGCGACACATTCTGCCAGCGATTGCGCAAGCACTCCTCATTACATGACTCCAAGCTTCGTATAAAGCTCTTTCTTTTTTTTCATGCGGTTGTCCGCAGGTGCTACACGCAACGCTGCTTTTAGGTAAGCAGCAGCGCCGGAGTAGTCGCGCATTTGCTCACAAACTAAAACAAGTTGACTCAATATATGGAACTTCATTGGCGTAGCTTGGTTAACTTTTTCCAACAAGGCTCTCGCTTCCGGATACTTAGCTTCAAGACCAAGAATGGAAGATTCAAGATAGAAAGTCGCTGTGCATTCTTCTTCAACTTGCTTTCGTTGAGCCAACCAGAACCTAGCTTGATTGATATTTCGTAGCTGTAAATAAGCCTTAACAATCAGTTCGAATAGCACAGCAGGCTGAGTTAATTTTCCTTCAAGCAAGATTGATTTATTGCTCTCAACGATTTTCTCAAAATCAAACAACCGGTTTGCACGATATAGAGCGATAAGTTGCTGATGCAACGCTTGAAGGTCTTTGCTTCGATTGTATTCTTGAGAGGCTAACTGAGCGGCTTTTTGATAAGACTGGTCAGACATTGCTTCAAGTACGGCGCTCGACCAGTCTTGATCCGGCTTTGACTGAACTACTGGTGCAACAGCGCCAACTTTTAGCTGTTTGCCACTGGCAGCATCAAATGCTTTTAGTAATTCTGAAACTGTTTGATAGCGATGCTCTGGACGCTTTTGTAAACAGGTGAGAACAACTAGCTCCAAGTCGGCGTGGACTGAGCTATTAATCTCGGTAGGTCGCATGAAGGGAGCATGGCGTTGCACTTGAGCAGGCGTGTCATGCGGGAGCTTTCCAGTCAGCAGCTGGTACAACAAAACACCTAAGCTATAAATGTCGCCCAACAACAGTTCTTCCAAGCTGCCTTTACGGCTATCTACGTTAGAGAACTCGGGTGCTGAATAGAGTACCGTTCCGCCGTTTTCACGGGTCCGAACATAGATCTCTTCCGGTAAAGCCGAACTACCAAAGTCCGTGAGTTTTACTACATCCCGTTCACCAACCAAAATATTGTGCGGCTTGATGTCACCGTGGGAAATTGGTACTGGCAATTCCGCCAGGTATTGAATGGCGCAGAGAACTTGGCGATAAATCTTAAACAGTCGCTCATAGGTTTGGCCAAAATTACGTTCTCTATCATCGAGTTTTTGCGCCAACGTTTGGCTTGGAAAATACTCCATTTCGATAAAGAACCACTCATTATCAATCCGGCCCATATCGAAAATTTGTACGATGTTGTCGTGCGGTTCAACGTTTAAAAGCTCTTTTCCCTCGGCAAGTTGACGATCCTCGCGGGTAATATCTTTAGGAATTTTTACCGCGACAATCTTCCCGTCTTGAAGGCGCTCGGCGCGCCATACCCAGCCATGACTACCATCACCTAGGCATTCAAGTAGTAAATATTTATCACCGAGGCGTTTATTTGTCCCAGGCAAAAAATGTGCTGATTTAATATTCACATCAACACCTCATAGTGAACTCTATCTAAAACAATAGTGTTTAGGTTTTTTATAAACAGGAAACGGCTAAATATCACCTCGACATCTGGCATAGAATGTACCTGCGTACCAGTTGATGATGTAAAGCCAGAACGACAGATTTCTTTTAGCTTCTGTGTGTCAGGAGCGCTTACCAAGCCTTGACTCCAAGCACTAAGAACCAAAGTTTTTGGCGAATGGCCCCAGCGCTGCGCTGCTTCCAGCAAGTTCTTTAATTTCTCTTCAAGTTTTTGCTGGCCACGAACCGAGCCATCAAAACGTTCAAATTCAACTAAACACAAAGGTGATGCAGCGGCTTTATCGAACCAGCCTGAGTCTGAGCGAATATCAGCGCCAAAAGTACCCGGCGCAGGACACTCCACCATTGCCATAAACGATTGTTCATGGCCAAAGGTGTTCCATACACTACAGCCCAAGCTATGGACCAAAACATCCTGGTCCAATAGTTTGCCGCTGGTCATAAGTGGGAATGTATCGCTTATCCAGGCGATATCAGGCATTGGCGATTTAGCCATTAAATGAACCCCAAACACGTAATACTTCTGGCGACTCACCACCGTGTATGAGAGCTTTGCTGCCTACCTTAACAAGCAGTGGCGCGGGTATAGAGCGGCCACATACCAAGGCTTCACCGGTTGATAGACTTGGCAGTTCGTCCAAGTCGGCTTTGCTAACCATATCGGATGCTTTAGCGATAAAACGCTGATCGTCTGGGTTTTTCAAGCGCATGGTGATCAAGGTATTACACTGAGACGTCACATCCGAGTCCAGTTTTGAAGGGCGTTGACTCACAATGCCAAAGCCAACCCCAAATTTACGACCCTCGCCGGCGATTTTTTTGATAATGCGGTGGCTGACAGCGTTGCCTCCGGCTGGAGCAAAGTTATGGCCTTCTTCATAGACAATAAAGCAAGGCCGCAGCGGGTCTGTTTTGCTTGAAGCGGCTTTTAAAATTTCACTGGATAACAGCGCACAAACAACTTGTTTAGCGGTATCACTCAGACCCTGCAAATCAACAACGACTAAACGTCCCTGCTGGTTACTTGGACGCCCGACCATCCTGTATATATCGGTAGGTTCAGCCATCGTTGCGCTGTAAAAGCTTTGAGCTTCGTTCAGCACGCGCGAGAGCTTCATAGATGCGACGGCAGCGCTTCGACCAGATAATGCTTTAGCTTCCGCGTCAGACAAGTCGTCCCACTCTTTTAGTTCTTCAATGCCGTCGCCTAAAAAGTAACGTAAACGGTTGATATCACGCGGCTCATTCTTATCGACAGAACGCCAATAACGAATCGCTACGTCAAGTACCCGTTGTTGCGGTTCCGTTAAACCTGGCAAAATCTCAGCAATATCGTCCATTTCAAAATGGTCGAATTGAAGAGCTAGCGGTGTGTTTTTACTGGCATATTTATGTTTAAACGATTCATGCTGTGGTGAATAGACCTGAATACCCGCGCCCGCAGCTTGAAGCTTTTCAAAGGTTTTTTTAATCAGCGGCAGTGCCTCTTGATCGCGTTTATCCTCGGTCGCATCCAACACACTAGAAAATTGTAGGTTGCCCCCAGCAAGGGCTTTGCCGTATTCACCGTGAGGGTCGAACACAACAACAGTACCATTATTCACAGCAACCAAGCGTTCGATAATCCGACCAACCGTGTACGATTTACCTGAACCTGTCATAGCTAATACCGCCATGTGTTCTGTCACTAGCTTATTGACATCGATGAAGATAGGTACGGTATTTTCCCCTTTGTCGTAACCAACCAAATTACCTAGATGTAAGCTGGAGTGCTCATTGAACTCGTAAAAGTCACTTAAAAACTGAAAGTCGACGGTTTCAACGGCGGTACCTGGGTTTAGTGGACGACGCGGGATTTTAATTTGGCGCGATACAGGGTCTCGATAGCCTACCAGCTCAACCTGCGCAAACATGTTCTCCCCAGTCACATTGGCGCCTGGCAATAACTCAAGTTCAGTCACACCATCGCCAAAGCCCGCGTTGTACAACATGTTAGACCGGCTAATCTTAGTTACACGGCCCAATACAGCGACTTGCCCCTCGTCTTTCCGCTCTTGGTGCATAATGCGAACGAATT
>CAYUGQ010000062.1:0-9273 GCA_964444305.1 uncultured Candidatus Sumerlaeota bacterium | reverse complement strand
ACGACGCACCGAAAAGGAATCTTGCACCACCATCGTGAGTTGACTGGCATCACCAGTATTGCCAACTAATTTACCCAAAACTTTATAAGCCATTATTTAATCCCTCATCTAAGCCCGCTAACCAGCCAGCCTCAATATCATTGTTCTTAAGTGCACCATGCAAACCTTGACGATAAAACTTGGCAAACTTAGGTAAAATGCCAAGTTGCTGATATCCGAGTAATTGTGGCAAGGGCATAGCATTACCTTTGTTTTGCATATCAAGCACCATTAAGCGTGATGCCACTAAATCCAGATCAGTGCTCAGCCAATCCGGTTCGTCCCCGGCCAACTGCACCATTTTTATTTGGCCACCACGCGCACTGCGAAAGTGAAAGCCAATAAGCCCTTGTTTAGCCTCAACACTGGGTTCTATTCGGCTTTCTTGCTCGGAAAATCGAAAGGCAATGGTCCGCGAATAGTTACCCAAAATCCCATTAATAAATCGCAAGTCACCTACACCAACCAAACTTTCATCCAGTCCGGTAAGGCTTTGCATCAAGTCACTAGAAAAACCATCTGAGGCTAAAATTTGCTTACGCCCTTGCTCGGTATGCAAATCTTGTTTGGCAATGCTCACAATCGCGCTAAAACGCTCAGCCAGAATGCTGGCGAGTACCACACCGGTTTTATTCCAGGGGAACAGCTTTGAACGATGGGTTTGCCAGAAAGCCTCTATCACTTGTTTGGTTTTATCGTATTCCTGTTTATGCCGCACGTTGCGATCCAGTGGCGCCATATCGCGAGCTAAAAACAGAGGCGTATCCATTAAAATCAAATCGCAAGATTCTTGACTTAACAGTTTTTTCTCAACCAATTGATAAGATTGGCGAATTTCAATCAAATCAAGTCGCTTACGCTGTGCTTCAAAATCGATATCGTCCAATTCAGAAACAGAATCATCACCTACGGTACTGACCTTGTTATCGTCAATGAGTAAATCCGTTCGCACTGCCGCACTGGCATAGATAAAGCCGCCTAAGGCTTTATCTATGCACGATTTTGTCGCAATACCCGCCACTCGTAAATTTACCACCGTAGGCTTAGGGACGGCCTTAACTAAACCAGCATCACGAAATAGCGGTGCCACTTGCTCAATATCACGGATTTGCTTGAGCAAACGGCCGGCGCTACCAGGTAAACGAAGCTGGCTATCAATGGCGAGTGACTGCGCTAAGTTCATTGTTTTATGTTCATTCATGCTCATAGCGCTCCTGTATTTAACTGCTCGCTAAGTAGCGACGCGTAAGCCCAGTATTGAGACAATTGAAGTGCCGATTTACCGGTTTCAGTCAAATCCGCTCCTTTAATAAAGCCGCACTGCTGTAATACTTCGCTACGCTTGTTGATATCAAGGCTATTCAAATCGAACAGCAACTTAACCGTGTCATTGCCAACAATTCTATCCAGGCTTCTTCCATTGCCAGCGTAGAGCAATAACAAAATAACCAAATCGTATTTGTCAGGTGAATATTCCGCCAACTCAGTTTTTTCGTCAGCAATAGAGTTTGCTACGCCAGCATGGTCAATAAACCAATTTAGCCAGCTCACTAAAACCTCGGCATGGTCGAGCAAATTTAAAGACCATAAAGGCAAGGTTGTCACAGCAAACAAACCACTATTACTGTGTTTTCGGACATAACGGGTATGCACCACAGCGCCTGCCGTATGCTGCCGGTGATCTGCACTACCAGCAAACCCAACAATGGCTTGGTTTGTTTCGCTCGAAAGAATCGCTGTTAACCCTGACTCTTGAACGCTTAAAGTAGCGGGACTAATTGTCCAATCCAATGCTGACGGTAGCTGTGCTAACTTATCTAGTTGCCCATTTTGGGGGTCAATGATTAAAGCAGCACAGCCAGCTTGCATGGCCCATTGGTGCAAATTTTGGCACGCGTCTTTTTCAATCAGCTCTTCTGCTTGCACCATTAGCAGGCCACTGTCAGGCGGAGCGCTTCGCCAGTCCGATTCTAGCGCTACAGCCCCCACGACGGTTTGTAAAAACCGGCCTTTACGATTACTCGCCAATGCCGATGACAGGTAAAAACTCATCGCATTACCCTCACAACCCCGTTGCAAACGTTAAGCGCATTTTTACTATGCCTTTATCGACCAAACTTTGTTGCTGTTCAGGTGTTAACTCGGGCTCTAGATTTTGACTTAGCGCCTGATAGACCAGCTGCCACTGCGCCAGTGTTAACCCAGTACCTTGTAGAATGGCTTCACCTTGGCGTTGCCAATCTGACAGGGTTTTCTCACACACCATTACCAGCTCACTTACCCCTAACTTGGCAACGTCGGTTATTGTTAACTCAGCAGGTAGTGGTTGCTGCTGTGAAGCTAACAGTGGCTTTAACACAGGCAACCAGTTATTTACCTGTTGGATGGCGCTACGTTTTACTTGATTTAAGCGTTCTTCAATCTGAAGCAGCTGGCCTTGTATTGGTGCCACTTGCCCACGAGCCGATTTGAGCAATTCTTCCGGCACATCACGTAACCCAGAAAATTGACCATTGCGTAAGCTGGCTTGCATGCTTTGGCGCTTACTTTCGGCGTCGTTTGGTAAATCCGCTATCGCATCGTCAATCAGTTGTAGTTTCATAACCAGCTTGGGTAGCTCAGTAACATCATCAGCGTGTTCATATTCAGCAGTGGCACTACTAAGTAGTTGTTGTAACTGCTTTGCTCGCTGGTTTTGCTCAGCTAGGTTATTCACTAACTTCTCAAAGCGCTCTTTGCAATTGCGATAGCTGGCGAGGATGTGACCCTGGATTTCCGCCATTCCCAACTGTTGTTCACTGTGCAGGTTTAACCCCACCTCCAGCGCTAAAGCCGAAAGCTTATTCTGGGCGTTGCCTAAATCGAGTTTGCGCAGGTAATGCAATAAAGTATCACTACCGGCCTGTTGCTCCTTCTGCCCTGTTGCACTGCTTGAATCATCTTTTAATGCGCCGTCTAGAATATGGCCAATGGTGCGAAGCGTGTTGGTGTAGAGGGTCTTCGGAAAATGAGTGAGCGTGGAGCAATCGGCTTCCACGTCCTTAATTAGATCGGCAAGTCGGTTGTTGATACGCTCAGCGCTGCGCTCGACAAATTCAGCGAATAAACAAGCTTGCTCTACACGCTGATACAGCGAGGTGCCTTTGTCTTCCAAATCCAAAATGTGCGCATCTTTCAGCGTTGGTTTAGTGCTATTCAGCGGTTTGACTTTAGCAACCAAATTCAACACTTCAGCTCGCTTATCAATGAGCCCAGCCAAAATCTGGGCATCACTGGCGTCGTTGATATCTTCGAGCTGCTCTTCTTCTCTCTTAAGTGCGTCATAGAGTGTTTGTGCTTTTTCCAACTGCTCTTTAGCCTCTACTGTGGCATAGCCCAGTTGATTTTTACCCAGCGGTGCAAAGACTTCATTAATGCGACCATAACCATATACGCGGCTCATCACTTCCACGTCGGCTTTGTAACTGTCCATGCCATTGCCGCTAAACCAGTTCTGTGCCTCAGTGATGGCGTTTTCTAAACGAGAACGTGGGTAACTTTCCCAAATGGCTTGTTTTTCAGTTGGATTGGTTAAGGTGAGTAAATTCAGCTCGCCACACCACCACATCCAGTCGCTAAACACGCCTCTAGCGGTAATACTGGTTTCCGCAACATAGGCAAAATAAAACTGCTGTTTAAAGCCATCGAATTGCCATTTTTGCTGTTTGTTGGGGTGTGCAATGCGGGCTAAAAACAGGGGGATCTTCGCCTGGCTGCGCTGAACATTGTTGAGTTCAGTAAATAGCCCTGCGTGTTCATCAGCGGCATAGCCTTTGGCCATATAACTGCCGGGCACTTTGAGTTTGTCGAGCAAGGCGCTGAGCTCATCCACCGGTACGCCATGTTGTTGCTGTAAATCCAACACGCCATTCAGTTCAGGATGGGCAATAGCAAGCTGATACCAACCTTTAAATAACAAATCGCGATCATTTGGTGATAACTTGCCATCCACTTTTAGTGGCCATGCAACTAAACCGCGCTGTTGTAAACGCTGGCGCCATTTGTGGATGGCATCGTTAGCAAAGGTGCTTAGCGCGTGCAGTTTGTTTTTAAACTTAGCAGTAAAGCTTTCGGCATTTAAGGTAACGCCATGTTGCTGGCAGTCTGCCAAGCTCAAACCAATGCGCTCTAACTGGTCGGCTTCACTTGGGTTGACGTAATGCAGCAGTATGGCATCGCGCAATGTGTCGTTGTCATCCAAGCGACTGTACTGCTCCATTAAATGGGCGGATGCCGTGAGCGCTAATACGGGCACGCGGCCATTCTGGCGACTGTATTCAGCGGCAAAGGTGTGTAGATTATGCAGCTCATTCAAGTTGCTCACCCAAGCAAACAGGGCTTTGCCGTCTGGGTGTAACTTAAAACCTTCCAACGTAAATAAGCCACCTTGGCGGCCTTTGGGCTCGGTTAATATGGCCAGCGGTGTGTCACCGGTTCCGGCATTGTTGTCCAGCAGGCTTTCATCGTAACGCCAGTTGTTATCCAGCAAGCGTACAAAACCGGTAACGCGGGTTAGGGCTTTAATAATCGGTTTTTGGCTGCTTTGTTTAGCCAGCTCGGCCATGGCCTGTTCGTGGCCATCGCCCATACTTGGGTCTTTAAATATCAACGAGTTTTGCTGCGCGCTGCGATAGCGCAAATCCAAGCGCAATAACATCGCCACACTGGGGCCAATATGAGTAGCCTCAACACTATCTAACTCGGCGGTATCGCCCACCAATTTATGCCACAAGGCATCGGCGGCAAATTCAATGGCGGGATGGTCGTACAACAAGCTCAGTAAGTATTTGAATTCACCTTTAGACAGCGGCAATAGCACTGCGTTGTTATCGCCACTGGCCGCTTGCTCTTTAATAGAGAAGGTACGCAAGTTATCCAACAAGGTATCCAAACTGAGCGCTTGGTCGACCGCGGGGTAATACCATTCGTCTTTATCGCGGCGGAATTTGGCTTGCTCTAAGGCTTGGCGACACTGTAAGCGGTCGATGCTGAGCTTACGGTAGTGCGCCGCAATCGGCTCCTGGTCTTCGTTTTTAAGTTTTAGTAATTCAGTGGCTTGGTTTACTTCTGCCAAACGCACAGGTAACTGGCCATATAGCAAACTGCGACACTGACTTAACAATGCTTGATCGCGGGTTTGAATGCCTTCAATGGCGCCTTTATCCAATACGTGCTTGGCTACACGGCCAGAGCCTGCCAACACAGCTTCAAACAAATTTCCCACATCATCAAGACTGCGGCCCGCCTGCTGATATTGGCTTAACACCGCATCGACATTGGCCATCACCACGTTAAACCAACCGAAGTTAGCACCACTCATGGCGTAGGCCGCTTCAACCAAGCCGGCTGGGTAATCAAAGGCCAGTTTGCCTTCTTTTAGTAGACTAGCCACGTAGTCGGATACATCGGCAAAGGCGTTATGTTCCAGCTCGACCAATTCAAAACGGCGCGCCACCGACTGAATCTCGCGCAATTGCTGGCCCAACAGTGGCGAGCAAAGCGCCACATAACGTAACCAAGGCAGTTTACGGCGCGGATCTTCTTCTTTAATGGCTTTACCTATCAAGCGAATGGCTTGGCCATCGAGGCGTTTGTCTTGCTCGTCTTCCAAACCAAAGGTGGCCGCTTCGGCCACGGTTTCTAACTCATCGAGCACCACCAACATATACTGCACACCAAAGCGTTTGAGTACTTCGTAGGCGGCTTGTACCAATTCAACCACCAGGGTTTGGTCGGTATAGAGATCTTCTTCGCTGTGGTTTTTATCCAGCTGGAGTGCATCTGCCAATAGTGCACTATTGAAGCCAAACGGCATTAAGCGCTCATAGGCTTGTTTGGCAATTTCACTTTGAATCGAGCCGTCAAAAGCTTGGGTCGCCAATGGCAATAGCGCTTGATACAAACCAAAAGCAAACCAGTTGTCGGAGTTTTGATAGTCTGATGCCACTTGCGAATAACGAATATACAACGCTAGGTATTTGTCTTGCGCTTCGCTATTAAACAGCTCCTGATCGTGCAACTGGCCTTGCTCATCACGCACAAACCAGCCTTTGGAGCAGTCGTTAATTTGCGCGACTAATTCATGGCCTAAACGAGATTTACCACGGCCCCATTCCGCTTCAACCGCAAACACATGGGCAAAGCGATCGTCGTCATGGTCTACCGTATGCAAAAACGTTTGAAAGCGCTTAAAAAAGCGGCTTTGGCCAACCAATGGATCACGCGGTGGATAGTCCGATACACCGGTGGCTGCCCAGCGGTGTTGCTTGGCTAGCTTATCGACGACGGCATCATCTAATTCGAAACTCATCATGAAATCCCTTAACTGTGTATTCTGTTAGCCACGCTGGTGCGTTTGTGATTGGCATAGCTTGCTTGCGCTAATTGCTTAATGGCCTGCTGTAGGTGCTGGCTTTTGTAGCCAAACAGCGGCGCTAACGGCAGGCTGTAGCAGGCATCACTAAACTCGGGGTGAATGCGGTACTGGCCGGGTTCGCCTCGGCCTGCCTCTAGAAACTTCCAAATTTTTTTGGCCAGTAAATTACCGATCACTGGGCTAAGCCCACGGTTTAATTGTTGTATACCTTCTGCGCTATCGGTGAGTGCCGGGTAAAGCGCAATATTCAACGCACCCAGCAACAGAATTAAAAATTCGGCCAAGCTGCCCAAGTGCACTTCATCACCTTCAAGGCCTTGCACAACAACATTTACTTGGCTCGGCGCAAAGGCGTTTTGCCCAGCGGGTAAGGTCAGCAATAAGCCGCCACGTTGCTCAGCGGCCCAGGCGTCTTGCACAAAGCTGATTAGGCTTAATAAAAACCACCAGGGCTGCTGGGCCAAGTGCTGAATGTAGGTGGCCTCAGCATTAACTGGCTGCGATACCAACAGCCAATCCGCATGGGGTTTGAGAGAGGGGTTAATCGGCTGCTTGTGGTTGAATTCACTCAATAAAGACTCAGGCAGTACCAATAAACGGCCGCTACACCAATTACTGGCAAGCTGTCTCGCGGTGTTATCGATAGGTTGGATTGGCGTCAGCGCTTCGGTTTGTTCACTTAAGGTGTGCAGCGTAAAACAGGCACGCAAAATGCGGCATAACGCCGGTATAGCAGCGTTATCGTTTAGGCTGTGGCCGAGTAAGTTTCGCTCTAATTGCGCCAAGGGGCCTGCCACAATTTGTGGCGTAGCCCCGGTAGTAACACTTGTGTTTTCCAACTGCGCTAACACCCACTCACTGGCATTGCCCAATTGTTGAATGAGTTTAACCAACACCTGCGAGTCACTCATGGCTCCGGCTTCACGGCAGCGGGCAGCAGCTAAATTAAGCCAGTGGGCTCGCACCTCGGGGTTTAACCCCAGAAGTGCTAATTGCCATTCGCCTAGTTGGCTAAGTTCGTTGTACTCATTGAGCAAAGGCGAGCTTAGGCAATAGACGTTGCTCTCATCTTTTAAATCATTTTCTGTATCGCCAACTGCACCAGCCGCAATTGGCTGTAATAAATTTTTTAACGCAGGGATGGCATTCAACAAAGGGGCCGTTTTATTGGCTGATAAGCCGCCGTTTGCCCAAAGCTGGCTAAGCAGTTGGCAACAGCCTTGCGCTGCCTCATGGCTTAACAGGCTACTGGCTTGGGCGTGACTCGCCATGTTGCTGTCCTTATCAACGGCCACCATGGTTACTCCTCCGCCTCAGTTTGAGCAACGCTTTCCAGCAAACGGTATAGCTCATCAATATCGCTAAATAGCGGTTTGGCGCCTTCAATGGCGTAACCTTCACTGCTAAGTTTGCTTAAAATCGCTTGGTCTAAGCTATTGTCGCCATCTTCCAAGGCTTGTTGAGCTTGGATTAGTTGCTGTTCGTTGAGTTGGCCTTCGATAAGTGCTTCGACTAGGGTTTTGGCACTCGATGTCAGCAGCTGGGCTAACTCCACAGCGAAACCGGCTTGTACTAATAGATCATCCTGCTTGAACCATTCTTCTTTCTTACTTGGCTCGACTTCCGGGATATATATATCCAACAGTGCCACATCATCTGGATATGAATGTGCAGTGATCCCCCTTATTGTTGATTGAATCTTCACATAACCTAAGCGGCTTAACAGATAGGCTCTGACATACGATGCAGGTACTTGATCTCGATCTATACGGATAGTCATTACTTCCGTTGACGGCAACAGTTCTTTATCTGTGTGGACATAGGTTAAATCCCTACCAATGTAGGATTTATTATGCGCTGCATTACACATCAAAATGTCGTGAGGTTTAACAAATTTGTTATTTTTAGCAGGTGCTTTAACTTTGCGAGGCTGCCCTTTAACAAATGATGCAGATAAATGCGCTACTGTTATTTGTTCGCAAAATTCTTCATAGCTTTCTGGCTGAGTTTGTCCATTATAAATTGCGCTAGTTAAAGCACTGACGCTTTCAAATTTACCTGGGTGTGCAATTAAGTATTGCTCAACAACACCTGGATAAAAATGAGCATCGAGTCGTTCAGTCATTCGCTTTACTGACACCATTCGAGTCTTCTTGTTGAAGTCTAGGTGTTCTTGGTCAGGTATAAATTGTGAGTGATAGCGATAAACAGCATCTTCCAACCGCTTCGCCCACGCGCGAAGTTGCTCGGCTTGGCGAACTTTATCCCCGATGTATTTTTGGGCTTTATCGTCTGGCCTAAATAATGGGATAGACTTGATATGTTCATTTGATAAATTTAGCTGGCCGGTAGAGCCAGATATGCCGGCCTCGAGTAAACGTTGACCATGAAAGCTTTTTAAGAAAGCACAAATATAATGGCTATCTGCTTTATCCGGGCGCACTACAAAAAGATGGTCGTTTGTATATGCCTCTTCTTCATAGCAGTAAATCGAAGCTCGCCCAATTGTGCCAGAGCCAGAGCGCGTAATAACAATGTCACCATAGGTGAGCTTTTGTTTTTGGATCTGGTCTTTCGTTGCCGGGTCAATCCAATCAATATCATCAATGGACACCAGCATATCGTTAGTGTTTTTAGGCTTAATACATTTCAGGCCGTTTTCAGCATACTTAGGCGACTTACCTTGCTGAATCGGTTTTGTGCACACACTCTGAAGAGAGCAGTTATTCAAGATGAGAATGTGACTTTTCGCCTGCGTAATTTCAGGTCTATACGTTTGCGCCGTTAAGAAGTCTTGCAAGTCAGATGTACTGATTCTG
>CAYUGQ010000061.1:0-15561 GCA_964444305.1 uncultured Candidatus Sumerlaeota bacterium | reverse complement strand
ACCCCCTGCTGAAAAAGCGCGTCCGGGTTATAAGGCTGAGTCGAAATTAGCTTTTCAAAGCTATACAACGCTTCTTCGAAATGGTCCGACTCCAGCAGGTCCATCCCTTCGCTAAATAGCGACTCAGGCGAGTGCAGATCATATTCATTGAAGTCGTTCATAGTATTTAGCTAGATATTGTCGCGGGGGAAATCTTTTGCAAAGGAAATATACACCTTTCACTGAGAAAAGTTAAGTCGTGTAAAATCAAAGATCAGCTTCTGTCATCTGCTCCCGGATTACCTTCAGCCAAACCTGGTAAGCCGCCGGAGTCAGATGAACACCATCGTTAGTAAACTCAGCCCTTAACTCACCATTCGCATCTTCCAGCTCCGGGTGCAGATCAACATACACATCCCCGGCCTCAGCCGCCAGGCTGGCAATGTGAGCATTTAGTTCATCAATCTTCGAATTTAGATGCGCCTTATCCCCGGAAGCAGGCAACAAACTCTGCCACACAAATCTCGCCTTCGGTGCCGCTTCCTTCAGCATCCGGAACATCTTGGTATATTGGGGAATCACTTCATCCGGCTCCTCCCTTCCACCCCAGAAATCATTCGTTCCAATCATAACAAATACCACAGCCGGCTTCGCCTCGGCAACCAGCTCAATCCGGTGAGTAACCCCCGTGCCACTCGTCGGCCGATCAATCTGATCACCGCTGATTCCCTGGTTCACTACGGTCAGCCCGTTGATTTCAGCCGACATTTGTTTCTGTCTGAAAAATTGTTCCGTTAGAGAATCCCCCAACATGACAATCGTCCCCGTCGTTCCCGACGGCAAATTCGCAATATCATCCCGAATCTGAGCCACCCGGGTATGAAAATGATCCTTTGCATTCCAGTGCGACCGGGCCGTTGGCGTGGTCTGTCCGGCCGCCGTAGTCGTGGTCGATTGTCCCATGGCTGCCGAAGCCATCATCACAGTCGTCACTACAGCAAAAATCATCCTATGCATTTTCTCACCACCTTTGGCTGGAATCTTGATACTAATATACAAAATGATTTGCTTTACCATGATTGGCGTATAGCCCTAACTTGCAGTCAATCATCAGTTCAACCTTAAGGTTCTATAATGAAAATCGGCTTTATTGATCACTACCTGAACAACTATCACGCGACAAAGTTCCTCCAGATTTTTCGCGACGGCCGCGCAGGCGCCAAAGTGGAAATCGTAGCCGCCTATGAGAGTAATCCTCAAGGTGAAGAAGACTGGTGCCAGGTCAACAATGTGCCTCGCGCAGAATCTCCGGCAGAAGTCGTTGAGAAATCCGACGCCATCATCGTACTCTCGCCCAACGACGTCGATCGCCACCTCGAACTCAGCCGCGAAGCTCTGGCCAGTGGCAAACCTACCATGCTGGATAAAGCCCTCGCATCCACCGTCGAAGACGCCCGCCAGATCATTTTAAACGCCCAGGAAGGCGGTGCTCCAATATTCTCAGCGTCCTCCCTTCGATTCTCCGTTGAACTGGAAGAGCTGATGCAGCGGGTCGGACCCGGGCCTTACGAAGGCATTTTCAGCCGCGGCTTTGGCGACTGGCGTAACTATGCCGTTCACACCATTCAGCCCGCCCTGCGCCTCCTGGGCGGACGCGTCGCTCGCGTAATCGACACCGGTCAGGACGATAACCACCTCATCACCGTCGAAAACGACAGCGGAAAAAGAGCCTTCATCGAAATCCGCAAATGCGAAAATCAATATCAGGCTACACCTTGGAAAATTGGCGTTCTACACAACGACAATTATGAGATCAACGAGATCAAAAAGTTCGAAGAATTCTACGAAAACATGCTCACCCAAACCATCAAATTCTTCGAATCAGGCGAGTCTCCGGTTCCAATTGACGAAATGCTGGATGAAGTTGTGGTCGAAGTTTCCGCTGACAGCTCATACCACAGCGGTGGCCAATGGGTCGTAGTTCAGCACTGATCCTGTAATTCTAATAACGTAGCTTTATATGGAGAGCAGTACGATGCCGTTTACTTCAACTGAGTGGATAACCAATACAGTAGACCTGCTCAGCAGGCTGAGCCAGGCCCACGGGGTTAGTGGATACGAGGATGACGTCCGCGAGATAATCGCCGAACGCCTTGCCCCTCTTAGCGGAGCGGCCCGCACCGACGCCCTCGGAAACCTCATCGTCACCTTTCCGTCTCCAGGCGACGGTGCTCCTGTTCTCCTTCTCGACGCCCACATGGATGAAATAGGTCTGGTGGTTAGCTATGTAGAATCTAACGGCTTTCTTCGCTTCGCCCTCGTCGGCGGCTGGGATGAACGTGTTCTCCCCGCTCACGCAGTCGACGTAAAAACGGAATCCGGCAAAATCTATCGCGGAGTAATCGGCACCCCGCCCCCCCATATTCTAAAGCCGGAAGAACGCAACAAACCCTTCCAGATCGAAAATCTCTTTATCGATGTCGGAGCCCGCTCCGCCGACGAAGTCGCCGAAATGGGAATTCGCGTCGGCGACAGTGCCGTACCCAGCTACCCGTTTTCTGATCTTGGAAATGGAGTCGTCATGGGAAAAGCCCTCGACGACCGCGCTGGCTGCACTGTCTTGATTCGCACCCTCGAACACCTCTTGAAAAAAGGCGCTGAGCCCCTTCCCGTACAACTGGTCGCCCTCTTCAGCACCTTCGAAGAAATCGGCGGGCGCGGCGCACAGGCCGCAAGCTACGGCATCAGTCCCGACATGGCCATCGTCCTCGAAGGCACCGTCGCAGCAGATTGTCCCGGCGTCCCCGCATCCCGCTGTCCCAGCCGTCATGGCGCCGGACCAGCCATCACACTCATGGATCGCTCCGCCCATTTGCCCCGCAGACTCGTAAGCTTCATCGAGCAGGTAGGCCGCGATGCCAACATCCCAACCCAGATAAAAACTCCCGCTTACGGAGGCACCAACGCCGCTCGCATCCACATGGTCCGCGAAGGCGTACCCACTTGCGTCCTAAGCGTGCCCTGCCGTTACATTCATAGTCCCAACAGCATCCTGCGACTGGAAGACCTCCGCCACACAACCCAGCTCACCGTGGATCTGACTCGCCGAGCCCAGGATTACCTCACCGAAGGCACCTCGCGCCCTCAGTAAAAACTAATCAGCCACCCTGCACTGTCGCGAGAATCTCAGTCAGCAGTTTTCCATTTGTGGAAATCGCATCCGCACCATAGGCCGTGGCTTTGCCATCATAATCCGTAAAAGTCCCACCGGCCTCCGCCAGAATAGGCAACAGTGCCGCGCAGTCCCAGGGATTCATTTGCGGATCAAACATCGCATCAGCCCGACCCGTCGCCACCAGGATATGACCATAGCAGTCACCCCAGGTACGCATCAGACGCGAAGCATCACACACCCGGGCCCAACTGTCCTCCTTGCCAAATCGCGTATGGTTCGCCACATCCGTCGTCAGAATCAGTGCATCCGAAAGTTTCTCTGTATCCGAAACCCCTGCCGGTTTACCATTCCACCAACATCCCTTGCCAATCGCAGCCACCACCATATCATTCAACGGAGGAATGAAAACCGCACCTGCGATCATCTCACCATCTTCTTCCACACCAATCATCACGCCATAAAGCGGCACACCATGGATGAAAGATTTAGTCCCGTCAATAGGATCCACAATCCAGCGGCGCGATCCCGATTCGCCCGGTCCCTCGCCAAACTCTTCACCAATCACAATATCGCCCGGAAAAAGTCGCGCAACCTCATCGCGAATGAACTGTTCAGTCTCCCGATCCGCAATTGTCACCGGGCTAGCATCGCCCTTGGCTTCAACAGCAAGATCCGGGTTTTGAAAATACTTAAGAGTAACATCGCCAGCACGGCGTGCAAGATCCTCCAAAATCTGGAGGAAATCAGCAGGTTCGGTCATTGGTAAAGAGATCCTGTTGTGGTAGTAAGAAGCTCCAGCGCCACAAGCTCCTGTCTGAGAATAGCAAAAGCCCCCGGGGAAATTCGCGTAAGCGGAAGCCGCAGCTCATCAGAAATGAAACCCATCATGTGCAAAGCCGCCTTAACCGGAATGGGATTAGATTCCTGAAACAGCGCCTCCGTTAATCGGAAGATCCTGAAATGGATATCCCGCGCTCGTTCCCAGTCATTGCGTTCCGCCGCCTGCATCAGGTCAGCGCACAACCCCGGCACCACATTAGCCACCACACTAATAGCACCAGCAGCCCCAAGCTGCATAAGGGAAAGATTAACCTCATCGCTCCCCGAAAGCACCGGAAGATCCGTATGCATTCTGAGCTGAGAGAAATAACTGGTTGTCCCCGTAGCCTCCTTAATCGCCACGATGTTTGGATGCTCAGCCAGCCGCGCAACCGTTTCCGGCGAGATGCTAACCGCCGTACGCGACGGCACGTTATACAGCACTATCGGAATATCAACCGCCTCCGCAACCGCCATATAATGCGCATAAAGCCCCTCCTGCGTGGGACGTACATAATACGGAGTCACCACCAGCGCCGCATCCGCCCCCATAGCCTTCGCTTCCCGAGTGATAAAAACAGCCTCAGCCGTGTTGTTGCTCCCCGTACCCGCAATCACCGGCACCCGCCCATCAGCAAACTTAATCGTCGCCTCAATAACCTCGTGGTGCTCATCAAGAGAAAGCGTCGCGCTTTCCCCCGTCGTCCCACACGGGATCAACCCACTCGTACCATTCTCAATTTGAAAATCGACCAGTTTTTTAAGCGCATCCAAATCAAGCATATTATCCCGAAACGGGGTGACAAGTGCACACATAGAGCCGCGCAAGTTCATCGGTTTCCTACTTTCTTGAAGTTTGAGATGCAATGTAGCGGGTATCGTGCAAGGTGCGAAGTAATCACCCCGCAACAACGGCAAAGCCCGAAGAATTAACTTTCCAGCACAACACTTTGCACGACCAGTCCTAGCTCAAACATCCCCCGAAAAACTCGACGCGAGTAAAGCCTGCGTCACGCCAGCCGCATAATCACCACGCCGGTAACCACCGCAATAACTGAAATAACCCGCCAGCGCGTAAGCGGTTCCTTCAAAAGAAGTACCGACAACAACACACCAAATAAAACACTGCTTTCCCGCAACGCCGACACCAGCGCGATAGGCATCACCGTCATAGCCCAGATAACCGTCCAGTAACTTGCCAGCATCATCGCTCCACCCAGCGCCGTCGTTTGCCAGTGATGACGAATGATGCGCAATCCCTGACTGCCCCGCCACAACACTAGAATGGCCAACATAAAGCAGCCATCCAGAAAAAACATCCACGGCGCATAACCCAGAGCCGACCCATTCCGGCGCGCTCCAATTCCGTCAGCTATGGTATAGAGAGCAATAAAGATAGAGGTCGTGAGCGCAAACAGCACCGCATGAAGCTGAAACCTGCCCGCCTCATGTCCCCCGCGCACACACATCAACAAAACACCGGTCACAAGCAGGAGCATCCCGCCCATAGCTGCAAGTGACAGCGATTCATCAAACACCAGAAACATCCCCGCCGCCACCAGCAGGGGAGCAGTGCCTCGCGCAATCGCATAAACCTGCCCCATATCGCCAGCTCGATAAGCCAGCACCAGGAACATCTTATAACCAATATGCAAACCCACCGAAGCCAGCAGCCACGGCCAGGCCGCCGCTTGGGGAAATGGCACAAACGGCAGAATGAAAGCAGAAATCCCTGCCGCAAACAAAGAAATCAGGATGATCGATTGCAATCGACCAGTCCCGCTTTTTACAATGGAATTCCACGATGCATGAAGAGCCGCTGCAAACAAAACTGCCACAAACGCCAACAGCTCCAAATTTCGTGTGATCTCCCATCAATAAATCAGCAGACAATGCAAGCTGCCAAAACGCTTCCTGTCTTATCAGCCTACCCAGCTAAACCACAGCAAACCGACAGCCATTCATATCCACTAATACAAAAAAAAAGCCGGAGAAGTCCGTAGACCATCCGGCAACTCTCTGCACTAGCGATTCGCAGTCAGGTTATGACGAGCTCACCGACGCCGTAGGAATAAAGGCATCAGCCGCAATATCTTTCATGTTCATCCCCGAAAGGAAGAACTTTTTCTTTAACATTTTCACCAAGTCCGGATTTCCGCACAGGAAACCCCGCCAGCCCTTCAGAGAAGGAAACTCCGACAGGATGATCTCATCGATCGCCCCCATCTTCATCGTCCCATCTCCATTCCGCATCACACACGGATGATACTCAAAGTTCTTAAACTCACCCGCAATGTTCGCCAGCAGCTGCATGTGATAAAGCCCATTCGGCTCCACCGCACCGTGAAATAGAACGATTCGGTTACGATGACCACGGTTCAACGCATCCCGCAAAATTCCGAACAGGGGAGCCAGACCAGTACCCGTCCCGGCAAGCAACAAAGGCTGATCCGCCGCGTCATCCGTATAAAAACACTCGCCCGCAGGCCCCGCAATCGTCACTTCATCACCGACCTTGGCCGTCTCAAAAATCCAGGAAGACATCAGCCCTCCCGGAATCCTCCGGATATGCAACTCAAGCGAATCATCCTCTGGCAAACTCGCCAGCGAGTAACTCCGTGCAACACCATTCGGATTAATAAGGGTAAGAAACTGACCCGACCGGTAAGCAAAATCCGCCGGAGCTGCCAGCCGAACCCGCATCACCGCAGCACCCAGATCTTCAAGCGCCAGGATGTTCGTCTTAAACTGCAGGCCCTCACCCGGAGCTTCCAGCGTCAACGGCCCAGCCGGTTTGCAGGCACAACTCAGAAAAAATCCCTGCTCCTTCAGAGCCGGCTTCAGCCCCACCTGAGCCGTGGCCGGAACATCTCCCTCCACCGCCCGCATCATGCAGCACTGACAGGCACCTGCCCGGCAACTGTTGGGTACCTCGACGCCTTGACGAAGTAAGGCGTCGAGAACCGTTTCTTCTTCCAGGACATCATACTGCTTTCCATCGAGATACACCGGTTTAGTCATAGTCTCATGCCGTCACAGGTTTTGAATCACGGTTAAGGATATCGTCACGAGACGCCTCACAAACGGCAACTACCGTTTTAATATCGTCGTCGCTCGCACCCACTTCGCGGAGCGTCTCAGACAAAAGCTCAATCACAGCATCAACATGGCCGTCATTCAGCCCACGCTTTACAAGATGCGTATGTCCGTCTCGCATATCTTTGCCCGTATAGTTTGCAGGCCCACCCGTAACCATTGTTAGAAAAGCCTTCTGTTTTGCGCCTTGAACATCCATGTCGATGTCATCAAAAAAGTGGCTGATACGGTCATCAACAAGAACTTTACGGTAGAAAATATCAACTGCGGTATCCAGGCCTTCCTGGCCTCCCAGGCGCTCATAAAGTGACATGAAACTCTCCCATCTGTGATGAAAATTTCTCGGTGTAATCACCGGTTGCCGCTAACTACGCAGTCCCTAATATTTTAATTCGGATAAAAGTGTCCTGATATCAAATTTGCGCATCACCAATGCCAGAACATAACCGCAACGCCCGCATGATCGTGGCCGATTACATCAAAATCCCCCATAAAAAACCCCGCCCGCAAACTGGGCAGGCAATCTCACTCGGCGACGGACTGGCAGACCGACCGCCTGCCAACCCCTCAGACAGCCCAAACGAATCCAAGCCCCAGCTAACCTATAATCAGCCGCAGATACCCGCCTCATTCAAACGGCGATCCAGATCATAAGCGGCGCTAATCAAAGCCAGATGAGTAAACGCCTGTGGGAAGTTACCCAACTGTTCCCCCTTAGGTCCCAGCTCCTCACCGTAAAGGCCCAAGTGGTTAGAATAACTCAGCATTTTATCAAAAAGGAACCGAGCCCGGTGGAGATTCCCACCTCGACTAAGACACTCCACATACCAAAAGCTGCACATGCTGAAAGTGCCCTCAGAGCCCTCAATCCCATCCAACTGGTTCAGTTGATGCTCCACTTCCTTAATCGCTCCCGGCGGCAAATACCGATAAACCAGGCTATCCGAAAGCAGATTTTCCTCCACCGCTCGCATCGTAGACACCCATCGCGGGTCTCGCGGACTGATAAATTTAACCAGCGGCATCATTAAGCACGAAGCATCCATGACATTAGATCCCTTGCTCTGCACAAACGCTTTCAGCTCCGGGTTCCAGAAGTTATGAAAGATATCATAGTAAATCGCATCCCGCACCGGAATCCACTTATCAAGCGGTGCAGGCAGTGAACGCTTCCTGGACAGACGAATCCCCCGATCAAGCGCCACCCAGTTCATCAATCGGCTAAATAGAAATTTCCGCTCGCCCCCCCGAATCTCCCAGATCCCATGATCCGGCAAATGCCAGTTCTCCGCAAGCCAGTTCAGCATCTTGGTAAGGTCCTGCCAGATGTCAAAATTAACAGGACCCCCAAACCGGTCAAAGAGGTAAACCGAATCCATCAATTCACCATAAATATCAAGCTGCGTCTGAGAATAAGCCGCATTCCCCACCCGAACCGGCCGCGACCCTTTATAGCCCTCAAAATGATCCAGCGTAAACTCCGTCAGCTTATGTCGCCCATCAAGAGCATACATAAGCTGCAGGCCGCCGTAATCCGTATCGCTTTCCTGGCACCGTTTCTCCAGCCAGCCCATAAACTTGCCGGCCTCCTCCACATACCCCAGCCTCATCAAACCATAAAGAGTAAACGAACCATCACGAATCCAGGTATAGCGATAATCCCAGTTTCGTACCCCGCCAATCTGTTCCGGAAGCCCAAAAGTCGGGCTCGCAACGATAGACCCATAATGCCGCGAAGTCATCAGCTTTAACGCCAGCGCCGAACGATTAACCATCTCCCGCCAGCGCCCCTGATAGCTGCTCTTGCCAATCCAGCGCCGCCAGTAGTTAAGCGTATCTTTAAAAGCGTCCACCGCATAGTGCGGACTCGAAGTCGGAGAAAGCGCCGATGGCCTCGGTTCTTCCATCATAAACGTCGCCGTTTTACCCGGCGGCAATACAAACTCCGCCACCGCATCACCATTGACCGCTTTCATGTTCACACTGGAATGCAGATAAAGATCCGGCTGAGTATGATCCGTGCAGTCAAAGTAAGCCCGAAATCCCCCCCGATCCACCAGCAGGGTATGGTCTCTGCGACCATAATCAAACCGCGGCGCGCACCGCATCCTGAAACGAATTTCCCCGTGTACAGCCTTCACCCGCCGGACCAGAACACCATGCGACGTTTTATCCGTACAATGCATGAAATCCGAAATCTCAGCCACGCCCTCGTCACTCAAAAAACGCGTCAGAAGAACATTCGAATCCGGCAGATAAATCTGTTTCTGGATCGACCCGTCCATCAACGGCCTCAACTCAAAGCTGCCGCCACGTTCCGAATCCAGAAGAGCCGCAAAAATGGAAGGCGAATCAAAATTGGGAAAACACATGAAATCAATCGATCCGTGCATCCCCACCAGTGCCACAGTCACTAAGTCCCCAATGACACCATAGTTTTCAATTGGGTAGTATTTGCCAGAGTATTTTCGGTCCATAAATTACAGATGTGTGTGCAGAGCTGAGCCTGTCAAACGCTCCCTGGGCCAATGATATGAGGATAAGGCGGGTAAACATAACCCGAACCCCAATAAGGTGCTATTCCATAATAACTATACACTTCATGGGCAAACGGTTCCGCATGAACCACGTCCGGGTCATAAACTGGCGCATCCCGCAGGTGTTCCACATTCGTATCCACATGGACAGTCCCATCCGTAATAGACGTGATCGAATCCACCGGCACCCAGAATTTCTTCTCACCAATCCCAAGAAAGCCACCCGCTGCCACCACAAGAAACCGGACCTTTTTCTGACGATCATCAATCATCAGATCATCCACATGCCCCAAGCCCTCGCCGGTAGAATCAATAACCTTATAACTTCGCACATCTTCCGCGGCATTATCAAGCGTCAGGTCTGTATCAGACAGCCTTAACAATTTGGCAGAATCAGAGAGTTCCATTGGTCCGTCTCCTTCCGTTGCAGTGCTTCATGCACAATTAATCGATTAGACAACAGAAACCGGGCCAAGAGCCCTGTTACTTCAAATATTGCAGCAATTCTGCCTTCGAAACCCGGCCAGCCTTCTGGCTTTCAGGGATTCCGCCCGGCCCGACTAAAACAACCGCTGGTGCCTGACTAACCCCAAAACGGGAAACCAGATCCGGAGCCGTATCGACATTCAGGGTAACTCTTTGCTTATCAGTCATCATGCGCTGAGCCTCATCGCTGTTCAAGTGACCCTTCAGCGTCTCCGTCGCCGGATCGCCGCTACGCTGCACAAATAAAACAGTCTTCTGCGGATTTTCCGTAGCAAATGCAATCGCGCTATCCACGTCCGTGGTCCAACCCGGCATATCCGGCACATTGGCGATAGGGGAGGGGACCCCCGTCATACGATTCGCAGGCGAACCATCCCGAAAATCTTTACTCCGGATAAAATCACGCGTCCCCGCACAGCCAGTCAGGCCAATAGCCAGGCATAACACCACAGTCGTTTTCTGAAAATTCCGGTAAGCCATAAAAGATTTGCGTCCTTTGCTGATCTTTTGGATTCGATTCAAATGCGCCGGGCGCACCATCGGTCTTATTGTTTTTCCTGATCCTCTGAAACGAGAGGCTCCTCAGACTCCGCGTCAAGGACCACATCAGCCGAGCCTTCAGAAAGTGAATCACCTTCCTCAGCGTCAGCCTCACCACCCTCGACCGCCTCAGCAATTTCATCCAATACAGCCTCATCCGAGGCAGGCTCATCTGAAGCAACCTCTACTTCATCCGCAGAATTATCCTCAGAAAACTCCTGCTCGCCGCCCGCTTCATCGTAGTTCCCGTCGCCGTCTTCTTCCGAAAAATCATCATCGCCGCTATGATCATCATGACCATAATTGCTCCGAGTCATCTCCGCCAGAGCCTGCATGTATTCCCGGGCCCCATCGACAATCTCCTGAGCCGCATTCAGATCAATACCCGCCGTTTCAGCCAGGTCATCAATATTGGCATCCGCCAGTTGGTGCACATTGTCATAGCGACCAGAAACATAAATCGCCTCGCGAGCTTCCTCGCTGATCCAGTCAATCTGCGTAAGAAAATCCTCAAGATACTGACGCTGGACATGAGCGTGATCCACATTCGCACGCTTTTCCTCTTCACCCTCACTGTGAATGTCGAGTTTCCAGCCCGTCAAACGCGCCGCAAGCTTCGCATTTTGACCACGCTTACCAATCGCCAGAGAAAGATTACCCTCTTTAACGATCACATCAGCCCGTTTCGTTTCCTCATCAATTTCGATAGACTGAATCTGAGCCGGAACCAGAGCCGCCTTAATAAACTCACGGACGTTCTCATTATAAGGCACAATATCAATTTTTTCGTTTTCCAGCTCCCGCACAATCATCTGCACTCGCGAGCCCTTAACCCCCACACAGGCACCCACAGGATCAACATCCTGCGTCGTGCTTTCCACAGCCAGCTTCGTTCGCGCACCCGGCTCCCGCACAATACTCCTGATCAAAACCGTACCATCAGCAATCTCAGGAACCTCCTGCTCAAACAACTTGGCAACAAGCTGTTCGCTGTTCCGGGAAACCCTCAAAACCGGCCCGCGAGCTTCCGGATCAATGTCCACCAGGATAACCTTCACACGATCACCCACGCGATAGCGAGTACCCATCGGAGTCTCAGACAAAGGAAGCAGCGCTTCAGCCTTGCCCAGGTTCAGAACATAGTCGCGCTTCTCAAACCGCTGGACAATCCCCGTGAAAATCTCACCCTTGCGGCTCTCATACTCATCATAAACTTTGTTACGCTCAGCATCCTTCAGCTTCTGCATAACCACCTGACGAGCTGACTGCGCTGCAATACGCCCAAATAAAGACGGATCAATCTGCACTTCAACACGATCCCCAGGCTGAGCATCCGGATTAATCTTCGCCGCATCACGAACGGAAATCTGCGTCCGCGGATTGGTCGCAATCTTCGTTACGGTTTTCGTAACATAAAGCTGCAATTCCCCAGTCTCCACATCCAGTTCCGGACGTGCATCTTCAAACTGCATCAGGTTTTTCTTCGAAGCGCTAATGATAGCCTGCTGGATCGCGTCCTTTACAACGTCGACATCCAAGTCTTTTTCCTTACTGATCTGGCGGATGAAAGCTTTCAGTTCAGTCGCATTCATTGGCAGGCTCCCCGACGTAATAAAGTACCCGAACTCCCACAAACCCCACCGTGAAAGTCTATACAAAACAAAAAGTGGGCAGAAGCCCACTTCATTCGTACAGCACAACAGTGACATTTGCCTTGGTTCAGGCACGATAAACTAGCGCGCCCGCGGCGCATTATTCAAGATTGACCACGCAGCAGTTAACCACTGAAGACTAAGTCGTTAGCATCCACTCAGTTAACCTGGTCATCAGGGATTGTTAATCATCACCCGCGCCGCAGACGGAGCCATGCTGCCCGGAGCCACCTGCATCCCATGCTGCATATAAGAATTGTTCGCAGCCGTCCCCAACACCAAATCAGTCCGCGAAATAATGCCCGGCTGACTATACCGGCCTCGCAGGTAACCCCGGTAGTTGCCGTCCGGCATCGGAACCATATATCCGCGATCAAAACTAGCTGCATATCGCGGCCCGTCATACATCGGAGTTCCCTTGCGCACCGGCAGCGGTCCATAATGCGTATACATCGGATCACCAAAGCGATCCTGCACCGGCTGCACAGCAACCACCTTGCTTTTCCGCTCCAGTATAGCCGAATGAGCCGCCTGCGCCGCCTGCATTTCCAGGCTGTGTAAGCCCGCGTTCAACGCAGCAATATGCGCCCGCGTCGACGCCGCACCCCCCTCGCCGGGGGAGTGGGCAAAATCTCTCGTGTTAAGCTCTCCGCCTCCACTTACTAGCGCAGGAACCACAACCGAAAAAATCGCAGTAAACAATAGTTGTTTTATCATGAGGCAACCCTTTACTTTCGCAATAATAAAAGCTAAAGCAAATCCTATGGCAAGTCGTGTACCTTACGCAACCGGTACATAGCCTCATTGATCTCACATGGACGCCACTGATAAGTTCTATGAAGCTCCTGCTCCACCAGCTTCAGCGATCCCATGCGGTCGTACATCTGGTCTGCATAAGCAAACTGGCTGTCCTCAATATAACAGCGGTCAGTATATTGCATCCCCATCGGATCCGCCGGAATACCCGAAACCCCCGCGCATCCCGTCAGAAGCAGCAAGGGGATAGACAGCAAAAATGCCGGCAAGACGGCTGTAAAGCGCGCCTTGTCGGCAGAATTGAAAAGTCTGATAATATCAGCCCGCGAAAGCATTACTTGCTGGCGGCAGCTTTCGATGCCTGCTTCATCAGGCGAGACTGAAGACGGGCAGCTTTGTTCTTGTGAATGATACCACGCTTCCACGTGCGGGCAATCAAGCCCTGCGTGGACGAAACCTGCTGAGCAACATCCGCTCCACCAGCTTCAATAGCCGTAACCGTCTTCTTCAGGTTCGTCTTCAAAGCGGCCTTCGCCGTACGGTTCTTAATTTCGTCACGCTTGTTCGTCTTAGCGCGCTTTATTGCAGATTTAATATTAGGCAACGTAAATTCCCTTGTTATGCTGATTGATCAATTTAATGGCGGATCAGGTCGTTTTTATTCCCCAGCGACTGAAAAAATCAGCCCGCCATGTGAAATTATTTTGAAAACACCCCGAAACGCCCAAATACCCTCAGAAACCCGTCCCCTTAAGGTTTTAGCTTATCACAACGGCCCAACTCATTAATGCGCTGATTGATTTCCGTAAACCGCCACAACCCCAGCGTAATACACAAAACACCAATTACCAGCAAGACATAACCAAGAATGATCATACCCTGAGATGTGAAAAATTTGATAATAGTCACAGCCACCACCAGCACAGCCAGCGCTGTACGCATATAAGCAAGCATCGTCCGCTCGTTAGCCAAAACCGTCCGTTCAATCGCCAGGCAATCATTCAGGGAGCGAAATGCTCCCGGGTGATCAGCCACCGACATAATCGCCGACGTCGGAACTCGAGCCGCAGGCTCAGGTATTGGATTCCCAGCCTCATCCACCTGCGCCGGAATTGTCCCCGGCGGAGGAGTTTTTAAATCCGACGTATCTGTAATTGGCCGACTGTTTTCTTCATCCACTTTGATGGTCATAACACTTACCGCTAGATCTTCCCTTCCAGATGGCATACTCTACTAAGTGATCAACCAATTCAGCAAAGGAAATGCCGTCCGCCACACACTGCTGCGGAATTAGCGATCCCGGCGTCATTCCCGGCAATGTCTGGGTTTCCAGCAAAACCGGTTGTGCATCTTCATCCCTCAAAGTAATCAGGTCCGTTCGCGACATCCCTTCACAGCAAAGCACCTTGTGAGCCTCCAGCGCCAGTTTCTGGATGCGTGAAATCAGTTTCTCCGGCAGTGGAGCCGGCGTAATTTCCTCAGATTTCCCCTGCTTATACTTCGCGTCATAATCGAAAAACTCCGCTTCCGTCGGCGAAATCAGCGTCGGGGGCAACGCACGCGCCACCGGTCTTCCATTCTCGATCAAGTCAATAACCCCACACGATACCTCAACACCCTCAATCTTCTCCTCCGCAAGGGCATGATCATCAAACTCCAGCGCATGGAGAATACCCTCTTCCAATTGCTCCCGCGACTTAATCAGAGAAACCCCCAGGCTGCTCCCGCCACACACAGGTTTCGTAAACAACGGAAACTTCAATTCCTCCAGCCCCGCCGGAAATGGCTCCTGCCTCGTACACCGAACGCTCTTCGCCACCGGCAGACCCGCCGCCGCAAAAATTCCCAGGCTGGCCGCCTTGTTAAAAGCCAGCGAACTCGCCAGAATGCCCGACCCTGTAAAAGGCACCCCCGCCGCTTGAAGCAACCCCTGCACAGACCCATCCTCACCAAACTGACCATGAAACGCCAGGAAAACACATTCCACCTTCTCATCCAGCATCTGCCCCAAAGCCCCCGGCAGATCCAACCCCTCTGACGTCGAAAAAGCCAACGCCGCCGCCTGCTCAAAAAAAGGATCAATAGCTCCCCGGCCCGCCTCCTCGGAAATAACTTCCGGCGAAATAAGCCACCGACCCGTGCGCGTCACCACCACAGGTCTCACCCGCCGCTTACCCCCAAGACTTATCTGTCCGCAAACAAATCGCCCCGAGCTCAAGGAAACCTCAAATTCCGGCGACGGACCGCCACACAGCACCCAGATCACTCCCGACTCCCGCAAGCCCACTGGCATCATATCCTTATCAGCAACTAATCTCATCAAACTCCGCGTGCCTGACTAGCCTCTGGCATTCCATTTAATCGAAAACAACACCCGGCTCATCATTAATAAAGAAACCAGTTTTCCACGGAAGTATCATCCTGCACATAGCCCAAAATCCTAAGCGCACAATAGTTTACCGTGCCCTCCTCGTCAGGCCAGCCATCAGAAAACCGCACCCGCCATTCCCCGGTCCCGTTT
>CAYUGQ010000060.1:0-15729 GCA_964444305.1 uncultured Candidatus Sumerlaeota bacterium | reverse complement strand
CGGCCTCACATGCCGGAGGTCACTGGTTCGATCCCAGTATTGCCCACCATTTTTCTTCTACATGATATGTGTGTTCAACTAACCGTGCGCAGCAGATGTAGCTTTGACGGGATGTTAAATCGCAAAGCCAGGTTGAAGAAGCTTGCCGCGTTCCTTATCGGTGGTGCGTTTGCAGTTGCTTTGGTGGGGTTTGGACTGTTTCAACTGTCGCGATCGCGCACGTTTCAAGCTTGTGGCGAAATTATTGCTCGTGTTGATACTCCCGAAAAGGTGGTGGCTCTCACGTTTGACGACGGTCCGGCACGGGGATTTACCGACGAGATTTTGAAGATCCTGGAAACGGAAGAAACCTCCGCGACATTTTTTTTGACGGGCCGGGAGATAAATGCGAATCTGGATGAGACTCGGCGGATTGTGGAGGCTGGTCATGAAATAGGCAACCATTCATGGTCACACGCAAGGATGGTGCTGAAGTCGCCGGAATTTGTAAGGCAGGAAATCCAGCAGACCGATGAAGCTATTACTGCGGCGGGTTACACGAGCCAAACGCTGTTTCGTCCGCCGTATGGCAAAAAGCTCTTTGTTCTGCCGTGGTATCTCGCTCGCACCGGGCGCACAACCATCACCTGGGATGTAGAACCAGAGTCATTTCCAGACATAGCTGCCGACCCGGAAAAGATTACGGCGCATGTGCTGGAGAACGCTCAGCCCGGTTCCATCATATTGCTGCACGTGATGTATGACGAGGATCGAAAATCTTTGCGGGCGGTCCGGCCGATTATCAAAGGGCGGAAACAAAAGGGCTATGGCTTTGTGACCGTTAGTGATCTGGTGACGCTGGGCTCACAACGATAACCAGCCATTGACAGGCGTCTCAGATAAAGGCACTTCACCCTCAAATATTATAAGGAACCCCTCTACAATGAAACTCGGCTGCTCTTATTTTGGAAATCGCATCCCTAAGCATGTTCGGACGGATATGCAGGAACTGGTGGATATGGGGTGTACGTATGTGGTGCATACGTTTAATGAGAACGACTGGCTGTTTTACCATGATACCATGACGGAGCTGGTGGGGATTTCTCATGAGGTGGGATTGGAGGTTCATATTGACCCCTGGGGTGTGGGGAAGGTTTTTGGCGGGGAGAGTTTTTCCAATTTTGTGATGCAGAATGTGGATGCGATGCAGATGGTGTCGGACGGTAAGCCGACGGGGTCTGCGTGTCCTAACCATCCGAAATTCCGTCAGTTTATGCAGGAGTGGACCGAAGCGGCGGCTAAGACGGGGGCGGATGTGTTTTTCTGGGATGAGCCTCATTTTTATCTGCCGGGGTGGATGGGTGGTCGACCGGATACGTGGGGCTGCCGTTGCGAGGTTTGTTCGCAGAAGTTTGAGGAGCAGTTTGGCAAGGCGCTGCCGATGGAAGAGACTGACGAGGTGCGGGCGTTTAAGGAGCGCAGCATTACAGAATTTCTGAGTGAGCTGGTGGCTTATGGCAATGAGCTGGGCAAACGGAATTGTCTGTGTGTGCTGCCGCTGAGGGATGAGTCTCACAGCACGGCCAACTGGGAACGGCTGGCGGGGGTTCCGAAGCTGGATATTTTTGGTACGGATCCTTACTGGTTTGCTTTTAAGAAGGAAATGGAACCGTTTGTGGGGGAAGCCTGCGACCTGATCCAGGAAGTTACGGCCAAGCATAAGCTGGAACCTCAGATGTGGCTGCAGGGCTATAAGACGCCTGCGGGTCGCGAGGAAGAGATGGTGGATGCGGTGAAGCTGATGGTGGAAAAGGGCATCAAAGACATTGCGGTCTGGGGTTTTTATAGCTGCGGACACATGAGCTATATTGCTCCGGATGATCGGGAGAAAGCCTGGGCTACCGTGAAGAGGGCATTTGCCTGGGCCCGCGATAACGCCCGCTGATTGTTGTAGCTGGTTACGATGGTCGAGCCTAATCATAAAAATGCCACTGTTGTCATCATTGATGACGAAGAGAACATGGGGCTGATCCTTTCGCGCATCCTGAAGATGGAAGGCTATCATGTGACGGCGTTTTCTGATCCGGTGAAGGGGGTGGAGCATATCAAGAACACTCCCCCTGATCTTGTGATTACGGATATGCGTATGCCGGGCCTGACGGGGATGGATGTGCTGAAGGCATCGCGGGCGGCCAGCTCTGAGACTAACGTCATCGTGATGACGGGCTATGCTACTGTGGAGGTAGCGGTCGAGTGTATGCGGGCGGGGGCGTTTGATTACATAACGAAGCCGTTTAAAACGGATGAGCTGTTGATTACTGTGGCGAAGGCCGTGGAGAACACGCACCTGGTGAGGGAGAATGTAAGTCTTTCTGAAACGCTGAACCGGCAGTGGGGCGTGGACGTGCCCATGATCGGGAAAAGCCCGGCAATGGAACAGGTGGACAATATGATTCGCCTGGCGGCGCCGACGGATTCAGCGGTGCTGATTCGGGGTGAAAGCGGGACGGGGAAGGAGATCGTGGCGAAGTCTCTGCATCAGCTCAGCCCGCGGCGAAACAAGCGCTATGTGGCTATCAATTGCGCCAGCATTCCGGAAAACCTGCTGGAGAGCCAGTTGTTTGGTCATGAAAAAGGCGCGTTTACGGGGGCGGACCGCACGAAGGCTGGGTTGATTGAATTGGCTCATGGGGGCACGCTGTTTCTTGATGAGATTGGGGAGTTGCCGCTGGCGCTGCAGGCGAAACTGCTGCGAGTGTTGCAGGAGCGGGAGATCCAGCGTGTGGGCGGGTTGCATCCTATTTTGGTGGATATCCGCCTGGTTGCGGCGACCAACAGAAGCCTGCGGCGAGCCATTGCGGAGAAGGAGTTCCGCGAGGACCTCTATTATCGCCTGAACGTGATTGAGATCAAGCTGCCGCCCCTGCGGGAACGGGCGGGTGATGTGCCACTATTGGTGGAACACTTCATAGAAAAAATCAGCCGGCGGATGAATCGTCCGGCTCCGTCGATCGCGCCGGAGGCTGTAGAGGCGCTGGAGGAGTATGCGTTTCCCGGTAACGTGCGGGAGCTGGAAAATATCATCGAGCGCTGCATCGTGTTGTGCTCGGAAAACTCCATCGAGGTGGAAGACATCCCGCCGGATATCCGCCGGGCAGTGCAGTATGGTTTGGACCGAAATGCCGCGCTGCATGATTCGGGAGGCTTTCCGGCGATCACTCCCGAGATGGAGGTCGCGGCCAAGGGGGATGAGGAAATTGATTTTCGTGCTGCGCGGGATAATTTTGAACGGGATTTTCTGCAAAAGGCGTTGTCGGCGGCCAAGGGTAACGTAAGCGAAGCCAGCCGAATGACCGGCCTGTCGCGTCGGCATTTTTATGAGAAATTAGAAAAGCTCGGCATCCGCGAGAAGGAATAGCTCTCTCGCGGAAGGCCGAGCTTACTTGCTGATCAGATGCTAGTTATTGGCGGGCAGGGTGCGGGGCTGATCGGGATTCTGGTTTTGCACCCGGTGAGCCGTGTCGTCTTTTTTCTCATTGGCTTTGTCTGCGCCGGGCAGTTGCCGGGCCTGTTCTAAATGCTGCTGAAGCTTCGGCAGGGTGTCCGCTGCGAATTGTTTCACATCTGGGTCCTGCGCGTTTTGAGCGGTCTGCTGGAACAGGTTAACGGCTTCTTCATGAGCCTTCACCTGCATTTTTCCGTAGGTCTTATCGAACTCTTCGCCCTGTTTTCCGGCAAGCTTTGAAAGCTTTTCCGAATGTTTGGCGTCGAGATTTTGCGGAACAGAAACGCGCTTTTGAGCGGCCAGTTGCATCAGTCGGCTGTTAGCCGCCGTATGGTCGTTAACCATCTGGCGGGCGAAGGTTACCACGGCTTGGTTCTGGGATGCAGTGGTGGCGAGCTGGCTGCTCTGGATTTCAAAAAGTCCGCTGAAGCCGGCCCGGGTGATGAAGGTGCGGTCGGATTCTTCCAAAGTTCCGGCTGCGCTGGCGGGCACATTAGTATCGCGGGGATCCGCCGCTGTGCCGCGAACGACGGGCATTGGCTGATCACTGGCGGGCTGCGCGGGCTGCTGTTCAGCGGGTGGGTTTTGGGCTGATATGGCTCCAGCCAAGACTACAGCGCTGAGCGTCAGCCACGTTTTTTTCATATCCATTATTGTAACTCCGTATCTTAATCTTCCCCTTTGTCGTCATAGCTGTCGTCAACTGGTTGATTGGGTTTGTCGTGGTTAAGAGCCTGATCCACAGTCTTTTCGTCTCCCTCGGCCTGGCTGGGCGTGGGGGGATTCGTGTTTTTTCCGGGTGAAGTTTTATCATTATCGGCCATGATCAGGCTCCTTGTTCTGAGTTGATTCACTGTATGACATCGCAATTTGCATTCCCCAGGACAGGCTGGGGCGGTGGGCAATGGGGGTGTTTGTCTGAGAGCAAGATTGTGCGAGGGGCCGGGCGGTACTTTAATCCAGTGTGATGAAAAGCGGGAACCGTCATGGATCTGTTTAGCGAAGGCAGTGTGGAACCTGAAGGGCTTGGTGGCGGCGGCGCGTTGAATCCGGACGCGGTTCCGCTGGCAGAGCGGATGCGTCCGCGCACGCTGGATGATTTCGTAGGCCAGGAAGAAGTGATCGGCTCGGGCACGCCCCTGCGCCAGCTTATTTCCGGCAATGAAAATCTGCGGTCCATTGTCCTGTGGGGCCCGCCGGGAAGCGGCAAGACGACGCTGGCGCATATCATTTCCCATTATACCAAGTCGCGTTTTGTGGTTATCAGCGCCGTGACCGCGTCTATCAAGGACGTGAAGCAGGTGATGGAAGGGGCGCGGCTTGCTTTGCGGGGGTCGGGCCAGGGGACGCTTTTATTTGTGGATGAAATCCACCGGTTTAATAAGGCTCAGCAGGATGCGTTTTTGCCGTTTATCGAAGACGGCTCGATCGTTTTGATCGGAGCGACTACGGAGAATCCATCATTTTCGCTGGTCTCTGCGTTGCTGTCGCGGTCGCGGGTTTATGTGCTTAAATCCCTGACGGCAGAGGATTTGGTGACGGTACTGCGGCGGGCGCTGGAGGACGAGGAGCGGGGTCTGGGTGGTGGGCCGGAGATTGAGGTGGAAGATGCGGTGCTGCGGCAGATGGCGGATGTTAGCGACGGGGACGCGCGCCGTGCGTTGAACCTGCTGGAGTTGGCCATAAAAACTGCGCCGCGCGAGCCGGGATCTGATAAACGGGTGTTGGACGCGGAGGCTCTGCGAATGGTGCTCACGCGGGAGCATCTGGTTTACGACAAGTCTGGCGAAGAGCATTTTAATACCATCAGCGCGCTTCATAAAAGCATGCGAGCCAGCGATGTGCAGGCGGCGGTCTATTGGACAGGGCGGATGCTGGCTTCGGGCGAGGAACCGTTATACGTTTTGCGCCGTATGGTTCGGTTTGCTAGCGAGGATATTGGCAACGCCGACCCGCAGGCCCTGTCGGTGGCGCTGGCGGCTCATGAGGCTTACCGGATTCTTGGAAGCCCGGAGGGCGAACTGGCTATTACTCAACTGGCGGCTTATCTGGCCAGTGCCCCGAAAAGCAATGCGGCCTATGTGGCGCAAAAGCGGGTAAAAAAAGAAATTCAGACGACCGGGTCGCTGCCGGTACCCATGCATATTCGCAATGCCCCCACGGGGCTGATGAAGAATTTGGGTTATGGCAGCGGTTATCAGTATGACCATGATGCCGAAGGGGGGTTTTCGGGTCAGGACTGCCTGCCTGAACGGATCGCCGAGCGGGATTTTTATCGGCCGGGACCTTATGGGTTTGAGCGAGAGATCCAAAAACGGATGGACTGGTGGGCCAAGAAGAGGGAAGAGAAAAAACCGAAGGGTTAACGGCGGAGGCCGCAGGGTATGAGAATGAAAAACGGCCCTCCACTTGTCCGCCAATGGCTTGTCGTGAAGGGCCGAAGTTGTTAATGTCGGATGAACCGTTAGTAGATAATTTTGTTGAGGGGATACTCAATGATACCCGTGGCACCGGCACGCTTGAGCTCCGGGATAAGAACTTTAACCTGAGATTCCTGGAGGATCACTTCCAAGGCGACCCAGTCTTCGTCCAGCAGGTTTGAGATTGTCGGCGACGTGATGCTGGGGAGGACCTTCATAATGTTATCAAGGGATTTCCGCTCAATGTTCATCTTAAGGCCGACACGGCCACCGGCCTGAATTGCGGCATTAAGCAGCATGGCCATGTTTTCGATGCGGGCTTTTTTCCAGGGATCTTCCATCGCCTTTTTATTGGCGATCAGCTTGGTCCAGCTTTCCAGAACGACATCAATAATGCGGTACTTATTGGCGCGGAGGGAGCTACCGGTTTCTGTAACTTCCACAATGGCGTCCACCAGATCAGGGGCCTTGGCTTCTGTGGCCCCCCAGGAAAATTCGACGTCGGCTGTCACATCATTGGCGGCCAGGTAATCTCGGGTGAGATTGACCACTTCAGTGGCAATCCGTTTTCCCTGCAGGTCTTTCACGCTTTTGAAAGGGCTGGATTCGGGCACAGCAAGAACCCACCTTACGGGTCGCATGCTTTGCTTGGCGTAGATCAGGTCAGCCACTTCGACCACCGTGGAGCGATTTTCCTGAATCCAGTCGAGACCGGTCAGACCCACGTCAAAGATGCCGTCTTCCACATAGCGGCTCATTTCCTGAGCGCGGATAAGCAGGGCGTTAATTTCCGGATC
The DNA here is from genome assembly GCA_964444305.1 of uncultured Candidatus Sumerlaeota bacterium. Taxonomy (GTDB): domain Bacteria; phylum Sumerlaeota; class Sumerlaeia; order Sumerlaeales; family Sumerlaeaceae; genus JAKFFN01. The sequence goes on along the minus strand of CAYUGQ010000060.1, from coordinate 9,028 downwards.
ATCGCATGTGGCGGAGTAGCTGCGGGAATTTACCGCGAAACTGTAACCTGCTTTGCGAAACAGAGCGAAAGTGCTCTCCTGCAGCGATCCTTTTGGAAGGCCCAGTTTTAGGGTTCTTTGATCTTCGTCGGAACCTGGATTTTGTGCGTTTGTGATGTTTGTCATAATTTTTGTTTGCCCGTGATGGCCTAGGGATTAACGCTGCCTTTAACAGTGACTGGCGTACGCGCTCTCACGAGGGCATACACTTCTTCGATGTCATGATTCGACATTACCACACTACCGTCGCTTACGAGGGTGCCGACTTTCTCTGGATCATTGGTCCCGTGGATACCGACTCCGAGAAGAAGTTCGATAAATCTTTGCCCATAGGGGTTGTTTTCCGCGCCAGCTCGAATGGACTCGTTTGTCTCGTCGTCGATGTATTCCAGGCCCCGCGCATGTTTGCGTATCACATGATAAGTGTTGGGGCGCAGCTTGGTGTCGTCATGATGGAGACCGACTCGATATTTTTTGAGGAATTCGCTTCCGTTCATGATGGTCAGCGTTCGATCTGACTTATTGATGACGAGGCTGATATCCAGACGCGGGACGCGGATTTTCTGCCCGATCCTGAGAGATGTTGCCCGAAGATTATTGATGCCCGCCAGCAAATCCTGGGGCACGCCAAGCCGGCTTTCCATGCGGGTAAGGGTATCACCGGACTGGATCGTATAGACTTCGTCGCCCGGTGCGGCATCTGGAGATTTTAAGCGCTTCATGTTCAGATCGCCAATGACGAATTCCGCATCGCTTTTTGCGGGGGAATCCTTTTTCCGCATGACGATTTCAAGATTTTTGCGGGCCTGTTCCTCGTCGCCCTCCGCCAGGCTGATCTCGGCGAGAATTACCAAGGCAAAATCTGCAGACGGTGACTTGGGGAAATTAGCCAGAATCTGAAGCAGGTGATCCTGAGCGCCTTTATAATCTTTGTCATTAAACTTGAACCGGGCGAGACGCAGATGGGCCTCGGGCACAAGATCATCTTTGGGATATTTTTTCAGCAGGTCTTGAAAATAACGCTGAGCTTCGCCGCGGCGGCCCTGCTCAGTGTAGGCCCGGCCGAGAAGGTAAGTGGACCGTGCCGTGCCGCCGTCGGCCTCAACGCGGCGCAACATGGATATGGCCTGATCATAGGATTTGGCTTCCAGTTTGTCCTCAGCCTGGCTGGCAATGCGGTTCATTTCGCCGAGGTAACTTTGGCGCAGCAAAAAGGCAGCGCCACCGGCCAAAGAGGCGATGACTACGGCTAAAACTGTTAAGACGAATATCGTTTTTTTCACAGCGGTTCCGGGTCCTTATTACATTTCCTCGCCGCCACGCAGGGCACGAAACTGGACGAGAGCAAATACAACCGTGATGAAAAACAAGACGACTGCTTCCGCCGCTGCCAGTCCGAATTCCCCTGCGGCAAAGGCGTTCTGATAAATCTCATACACTAAAGATGTAGACTGGTTCGCAGGGCGAGCCTGTGTCATGACATAAACAGGCGTGAAAACCTTAAAGCTTTCGATGGTGCTGATGACGACCAGGTAAAGCGTGGTGGGCCGGAGCAGGGGCAACATGATATGCCGCCATTTTTGCAGAGTGCTGGCACCGTCGATGTCGGCGGACTCAACCAGTTCCGGAGGAATGCGGCTGAGGGCGGCTACATAAAGGATAATACCGGCTCCGGGGGCATAGGGCAACGAACTGATAATAATGGCCCAGACGGCATTCCAGCGGCTGCTGAACCATCCTACCCCCTCCTGACCCATAGATCGCAGGGCGACGTTAACCAGACCGTTGTGTTCAGTGAACATCCACTGCCACACCATGGCGATTACCACTGCGCTGACGATACCCGGCAGGTAAAACGCGCCTTTAAAAAACCCCTGACTTGCCCGGCCCAGGGGGTAGATTAGGGCCGAGATCACGAGGGCAATAAATATATTAGTGGGAACCAGGAGCAAAGTGATGACGGCTGTGTTCTGGAGAGCCACCCAGAAATCCTGCCGAAATACGGGATTGAGAAAGAGGTCACGAAAGTTCTCGAATCCCACCCAGGGACTGTTCCAGAATCCGCTGCCGGACTGGAAGTCCTGAAAAGCCAGCATGAAGGCGCCCACAACGGGGACGAGCGTAAAAACGAGAAACAATGTTAAACTGGGGGCGGCAAATGCCAGCCCCCATAATTTTCTTTGGCTTTCGAGTTTCACAAGCCCACGCGTATCCGATGCAACTGGAGTGTCAAGTCTGCATCTGCAGAATTATAACTATGGGGCTCGTGCAATCAGAAACCAGGCTCAATAAAAGAAAGCGTATGCACCACTGGCGACGCCGCGGTTACTTACGATGCCGCATTTTCTTGCGGAGCTTCTTGTACTTATGCTTGCGGATTTTCTTACGCCTTTTCTTAATAACGCTTCCCATTCAAGCCTCCTTTCTGAATGATAAGTGCCGCACAGGGCGGCGCGCAATGCCCTCAGAGACAGGCTCTGCACCATCGTTGCAATAAACAATGGGCGAAGGAGCATTCACGGGAAACGATTCTGAACGACGCGTTTGATGACGGGACCTTGCTTACTGTTGTTGCCCACGCCATGCAGCAATGCTGTCAGCCAGAGCCTGCATATCGGCCGCCGGGGATTCAACGGCCACGCTAATCCCTGCTTTCTCTACAGCCTGGCGGGTTATGGGTCCTATGGCTGCGATGGCGATATTTTCCAGAAGACGGGGCAGTTCGTCGCCAATAGCCTCGGCCAGCGCTTCAAAAGTCCGGGCGGATGTGAACGTTATACAATGAACCTGTTGCCGGCTGAGGAGGTGTTGCAACTGCTGGATCCCGTGTTGATCCGGCTCGGCAGTATATAATGGCAATACCCGGGTTTCGGTCCCGGCTTCGTGAAGAATGTCTTCCATCGCCGAGCGAGCTTCCTGCGCCCGGGCAATGAGAACCCGGCCGGCGCGGGCGGCCTTTAATTCGGCGGCCAGACCTTCCTGTATCGCAGATTCCGAAACCAGATCGGAAATGATTCCCACAGCGCGCAGGGCTTCGGCCGTGCGCTGGCCAATAGCGGCGATCCGGCAGTGATAAAGCCGGCGGACATCCCTGCCGGTCTCGTTCAGCATCCGCGCAAAATGCCGTGCGCCGTTTGCGCTGGTGATGCATAGCCAGTCATAAGCCCCCGCTTCGAGCAGTGCGAATTCTTTTTCCGCCGCGTCCGATGCCGGGATTGGTGCCAGGCGAAGGGTTGGCGTTGAAGCAACCTCGGCCCCCAGCGCCTCCAGGGCATCTCGCAGGGTATTATTTTCGTCGATGGGCCGCGTCACGGCAACGCGCATTCCAAACAAGGGCTTGCGCTCTGCCCAGACCAGTTCTTTACGCAGGCTGACCACATGGCCAATGACGCAGATGGCCGGTGGTTTCATGCCCGCAATGTCCATGTCGGCCTCCACGTGGCTTAACCGGCTGACCATAGTTTCCTGTTCGGCCATGGTTCCCCATCGGATCAGGGCCAGCGGAGTATCTGAGTCCATACCGTTGTCCATTAGCGTTCGGGCGATAACGGGCAAATTCTTTACGCCCATAAGTATCACGATGGTGCCGCCCGTGCGGGCCAAGGCTGCCCAGTCGGTCTCGGGCACTCCGGTGCTTTCAGATTCATGACCGGTGATAATATGTAGAGAGCCGGTAACGTCGCGATGGGTGACGGGAATTCCTGCGTAGGCGGCGACGGCTATGGCTGAAGTTATCCCCGGAACGACTTCCCAGGCAATGCCGTGGTCTGTCAGCCACTGGGCCTCTTCTCCCCCGCGACCAAACACGAATGGATCGCCCCCCTTTAAGCGGACAACGGTTTTACCCGCCCGGGCATTTTCCAGCAGGATCTCGTTGATCTCATCTTGGGTCTTAATATGTTGCCTGGCTTTTTTTCCGGCATAAATCAATTCCGCGTTAGGCGGAGCATAACTCAGCAGGCTGACGTTGGCCAGGTGGTCATACACAACTACGTCAGCCCGACGCAGGCACTCGATGGCCCGCAGGGTGATAAGGCGCGGATCGCCGGGCCCGGCACCTGCCAGGTAAACTATTCCTTTGTTTTCATCAGCCATACGCTGGATATACTCTTGCGCAGGCGGGTTTTGCGAGCTTTTCAGTTATCTGGTAACTTTACCCTGCAAGGTGTGTCGATTACCTCGTATGACTTTCTCTCCTGATCAACGAATTGTTATGGCCATTACCGGAGCCAGCGGGGCTCCTTATGCCCGTGTCCTGCTGAATACGCTTTTATCTCTAAACCTGCAGGTTCACCTCATGGTGAGCCACTCGGCTGTCATTGTCATGCGGGAAGAATTAGACATGACTTTTCCCAATGACAAGTTCAGCGTGAGCCATTACCTGGGACGCTCCATTGCAGATGATCAGATTGTCATGTATGATGAACGCGATATTGCAGCGGGACCGTCCAGCGGGTCGTTCCGTCATCGGGGCATGGTTATCTGTCCCTGCAGCATGAAGACGCTGGCCTCCATTGCCCATGGCGTTGGAACTTCGCTTATTACCCGCGCGGCTGATGCGTGCCTGAAAGAGCGGCGCCGCCTTGTGCTGGTGCCGAGAGAGACACCTCTCAGCCTGATCCACCTGCGAAACATGGTCTCGGTAACCGAAGCCGGCGCAACGGTTCTGCCCGCCATGCCTGGCTTTTATAGCGAACCGAAATCCATCGATGACCTCCTGCAACACCTGGTGCTTAAGATTACCGATTCGCTTAATATTGATATGGATAGCAACCTGCGCTGGCGGGAATAAGAGCTTTGGCAAGTTCACCGTTTAATCGCTTGCGGAGCCGCCTTCACAGCCGGCTGGACGATATTTCCGTCTGGAAAAAAGGCATTGCCGTGGTGTCGATTCCGCTTCTTGTCCTGTTTATCACGCTGGTCTTAATGGCCTGGCATGAACGGGTTTCCAGGCTGGCACAGGATAGAATTCGTCATTCTCTTGAAGTGAAAGCGGCCATTTACCGGGTGCAGGCAGCCTTGACCGATAGTGAAACCGGAATGCGGGGCTATCTTATCTGGCGGGACCCTACCTACCTTATTCCTTATGACGAGGCGAGATCTCGCCTGCCTGAGACTTTGGCAAACCTCAATAGACTGGTTCAGAATAACGCTGACATGACTTCAGCGGCACAGGCGCTGGAGCGAGATGCACAGCAGAAGATGCAGGCTATGGCTCGCATGCTGGCTGATCCAATTGCGGCGCGGCGATCCGCTAATCCGTGGACGCGGCAAAGTTATGAAACGATGGAGAAGTTGCGTCATACTTTGCGCGAAATGGAGATTTCGGAAACCACCTATCTCTATAATCGCACGGTTCAGTATGATAACACACTGGCGCGGCTTAACGTCCTGCTTATGACCCTGTTTATCCTGGCCATTTTGTGCGGCATCTCGGCTTCTTATATTGTATCAACGGGAATCCTGGATCGCGTTCACCGGCTGGAGTTTTATGCCCGGCGCGTGTCCCGGGGTCAGGAAGGGGAGCTGACAGATTCCGGCCAGGACGAACTTGGAATGCTGGGCCGCAGCATCCAGGTGATGACGAACAATCTGCTGGCCCGTGAGGATGCGCTCCAACAGACTCGCCAGCAGCTTCAGAAAGCCAACGAGCGCCTCAAAGCCCAGTTGCGAGAAACCCAGGCGGCGAACGAAGAACTGGAAACCTTTAGCTATAGCGTATCACATGACCTGCGCGCTCCTTTGCGCCATGTCACAGGGTTTGCCGAACTGCTTCAGAAAAGCGGCGATGAGCTGAGTCCCAAGAGTCAACGGTATCTCAATATCATTCTTACCAGCGTCAACCAGATGGGAGTGCTCATTGATGAGCTGCTGGCTTTTTCCCGCATGGGGCGGACAGACCTGGCAACGGAACCGGTGGACTTAAATGAACTGATCGGCGAAGTGCTCACGAATCTTTCCGGGGTAATTCAGGATCGAGACATCCAGTGGAAAGTGGATGAGCTGCCGGCCGTGCTCGGAGACAAGGTGATGTTGCGACTGGTATTTCAGAACATCATCGATAATGCGGTAAAATATACCCGCGAACAGGACGCGACGACCATCGAGATTTTTTCCGAAGAAGCCACCGATCATGAGCGCACGATTATTGCCATAAGAGATAACGGTGTGGGTTTTGATGAAAAGCATGCAGAGAAACTTTTTGCCGTGTTTCAACGTCTACATACCAGTGAAGAATATGAAGGAAGTGGAGTCGGACTGGCCACTGTCAGACGAGTCGTAAATCGCCATGGGGGCCATGTATGGGCTGAAAGCGAAGTGGGCAAGGGCGCTACATTTCGGATAGAATTGCCCCTGTCTCCGCCTCCTGACCGAACAAAAGACCATGGATAGTGCAGAAAAACTTATGCCGGACCCGAACGGACCCATTTCCATATTGCATCTGGAGGACAATCCACTGGATGCGGAACTTACCATGGAAATACTGGCCGATGCAGGCATCGACTGCACCCTGAGCCGCATGGTCCGCCTGGAGGAATTTCGCGAGGCTTTGGAAGACTATCCCGCCAACTGGTCTTACGATATGGTGTTGGCGGACTATAAAATGCCCGGCTATGACGGGATGATGACTTTGAAGATCTTGCGTCAGGTGGATCCTCACATCCCTTTTATCCTCCTTTCCGGTGCCCTGGGAGAAGAGCTGGCGGTGGAAGTTCTTCGCAACGGGGCGACCGATTATGTTTTAAAGCACAATCTGCAGCGCCTGCCGCTGGTAATACGCAGGGCCATGGCGGAGCATCATGGTCGCCTGCGGGAAATGCGAAACCAGGAGGAGCTGCGCCGGGCGAGGGATGAGGCGGAAAAAGCCAATAGCGCAAAAGGTCGCTTCCTGGGCAGAATCAGCCATGAACTGCGAACACCGCTGAACGCCATTTTAGGCTATACGCAATTGATCCAGGCCGACCCCATGAGCGAGGAGCAGCACCATTGTGCCGATCAGATTTTAAAGGCCGGCGAACACCTGCTTCAGCTTATTAATGAAGTGCTGGACATTACCCAGATTGAATCCGGGACATTTTCGGTTAACATCCTGCCCACATCACTGACGACCGTGATTGAGCGGGCGGTGGACCTGGTGCGTCCCATGACTCGCGAGCGGTCTGTTACGATCCATCTGGATTGCGGGCCCTGCGACATCTTTGCCATGATAGATCAGGACCGGCTGGCGCAGGTGTTGTTAAACCTGTTGACGAACGCCATCAAATATAACGATCACCAAGGACACGTTTACGTGGAATGTCAGAAAGAAGAGGGCGGTAACGTCCGGATTCTCGTGCGTGATACGGGCATGGGTATTTCTGACGACAAGCTGGACCGGCTGTTTACCCCCTTTGACCGTTTGGATGCGGAGCGAGAAACGACCATCCCCGGAACGGGCCTGGGCCTCACGGTATCCAAGGCGCTGGTAGAGGCCATGGGTGGTGAAATTGGGGTTCATAGTGGGCCCGGCGGCGGCACCGAGTTCTGGCTTACCTTCCCGGCGGCTAACGCACCGGAAATCTCAGACCACGAAATGGAAACGGATCCCGCAGTATCATCGGTTGAGGATTTAATGCCAGATTGCAACATATTGCTGGTGGAGGATCATCCGCCGTCTCGGGATTATATTGAACGAGTTTTTGCCCGGCGATGTCAGGTCCGGCTCCACAGTGTAGAATCCGTCGATAATGCCATTGCCTGGCTGGAAAATTCCAGGCCCCAGTTGATCCTGCTGGCTTTGAACTTTCCTGAACGGCCCGGTGAAGATCTGGTGAGTCATGTCAAGGCTGACCCGCGCTTAAATGACATTCCGATTATTGTCACAACCATTGATCCTTCACCTCAAAGAGCCCAAAAATTGAAGGAGATGGGCGTTGCAGACTATTTCTTAAAACCGTTTCGCACCAATGCCTTTCTTTCCTCCATTTCGCGCCACGCGCGCAAGAGCTCTGAATGATGTATGAAATAGAAGAATTCCAATGTGCCATGTGCGGCAACTGTTGTCGTGGCGAAGGCTATGTGCGGCTGGGTCCGGAAAATATTTCGGCCATGGCGAATCACCTGGGAATTTCCCAGGAGGATTTTATCGAGCAATACACCCGTCCGCCCGGCATCGCGGCCCATGCCGCTGCTGGCGATCTATGGCTGAAAGACAAGCCCGGTCCGGAGCAGGAGTGTATTATGCTGGAAAATAATCTCTGCCGGGTTCATCCGGTGAAGCCCCAGGCGTGCATTGATTTCCCTCTGAAGTGGCGCACGCCGGACGTGATGGATTATTGCGAAGGTATGCGCCGTTAAGGGTTAGATCACGCGCTCGTAATCTTTTCGATCCAGGCGCCACACGGGAATGCCGCAATACCGGTCCCCTTCAGGACATATCGGTTTCGCACCCGCATGTTTCCTCAGACCACAGGGTGGCAACAGCCATTTCCCGATTTCCGGATTCACTCCCGAGATCGCTTCGGCTTCGTCCATGCTGGCCCGCCAAATTTCTTCCTGGGCGTTATAACAGAGGCGCATGGCCATTTTGTGATGCAAATTGAGCAGGTCGGCGCTTTCGGTAAAGCGGACTTTCACGGCATTTGGCAATAAGTACGCAGCGAATTCCGGCGACTCCCCTGCCGCCAGCAGCCGGTTGACCGTTTCCCAGCTATCGGCCATGGACTCTTCATAAAGCTTCAGGGCGGCTTCGGAGTGCTTAATGGGCTCGGGAATGATATAATCAGGCTCACCTGTAAAGTGCCGCAGCAACACCGGGCGCCCGGGGGTTGGTGCTGTGGGCGACGAACACCAACCCCGCCGCCGTCCCCCCCCCCACCCTCGCCGACAGCAGACTTCTTTCCCGTCCTGTGGATTGCAGACTGCTCCCGACGTTGTGGGAAAGCCCTAGTCCGTACGCCATCTACCGGGAGCTGTGGATCCGGTCGGCGGTCAGGCACTCCGCCATCTA
>CAYUGQ010000059.1:12121-15797 GCA_964444305.1 uncultured Candidatus Sumerlaeota bacterium | reverse complement strand
AACGCAAAAAGCGTAAACTGGAAGCGTCACGTCGTAAAGCACGTCGCCGCCAGGCCAAACTCATGCGGAAGCTTGAAAACTATTAAGTTTTCCCGCCAACTGCCGAAACAAAAACTGAACGGTATACCTCATAAGGTATACCGTTTTTTCTTTTTACAGCACCACCGCCCATTCAAAGAAAGGCGCTATCCCATGAAAGTTGCAATAATCGGCGCATCCAGCGACCGACACAAATACGGCAACAAGGCACTGAGAAGTTATGCCGCAAACGGATTCACCGTCTATCCCGTTAACCCCAACGAAGCCGAAGTCGAAGGCCACCCCACATTTCCCACCGCCGCCGACATTCCGGAAAAAGTCGACCTCGCCCTCCTCTATGTTCCCCCCTCCATCGGAATCACAGTCCTCGACAGCATCGCAAAGGCTGGCATCCGTGATGTCTATGTCAACCCCGGAGCGGGTAGCCCCGAACTAGTCCAACAAGGAAAAAAGCTCGGGCTGAACATGATCGAAGATTGTGCAATCCTCGCCATCAACGACAGCCCGAGCCGATACTAAATCAAACCACCTTATTAAAGATTACTCCGAAGGAGCACCCTCCGGCGCAGACTCCTCAGCCTGCGCATCTGGAGCCACATCCGCAGGCTCAACCGCTTCCGGAGTAGACTCGGCCGGAGCCGCAACAACCGGCGTAACTTCCGCCGGAGCCGGTTCCGTAACCTCAGCCTCCCCCGGAACAGCCCCTTCCGTCACCCCGTCAGCTTCCACCGGAATCTCCACCGGGGCCGCCGGCTCTTCACTCACAGCCTCAGCCCCCGTCGTTTCCTCATCCACAGCCTGCGTATCAGCCTCACCCTGACCCGGAACCTGACCATCAGGGACAGCCAGCACCTCCGGCAGATCCGCAGGCCACAAAACCTCAGCCTCCCCCCGATACCTCATCACCAGCGTAGAAGTATCCTCCGGAGCCACCTCATGCAGCCGCCCCGAAGCAATCAGCTCCTCCATCCGTGCCAATACATCCTTATACGGCCCATCCGGATACTTCTCCGAAACCTCCTGCAGCATCGACTGCACCGCGCTCGTCTCTCCAAGACGAATCTGCGTCTCCATCAAATGATTCACCACACCCTGAACCGCCTCAGGTTCCTCCAGGCTCATCCCATAAAGCGACTCAAAAACCCGGTTAGCCCCCGGCAGGTTATCCGAAGTCATATAAATCTGCCCCAGGTGAAGCGCCTTAGCAGCACGACTGATTCGACTCGGCTCCTGACGCATATCCGCCATCACCATACCAGTCAACTCCTCCTGGTACCCCCGCGACCGGTCATAATCCCCACCCCCCGCACTAATCTGCGCCATCAGGCCCAGCATAGGCACCTGCTCCTCCAGCTCAGAAACCTTCTCAAGCTCACCCTGCAGAAACTCCAGTGCCCCCGTCGTATCCTCATCCCGGTAAAAAGTTTTCAAATACAAATCCCGATACAGCGCCAGCTCCGCCGTACCCGTCGTCTCATCAATAATATCCTGCAGATGATCCCGAGCCCCACTCGTATCCCCCGCCTCCGTCATAATATCCGCCCGCACAACCCGCAGGCTCAACGAAGTCCCCGGATCCTCGGCATACTCCTCCTGAACCTGATCCACCACCTCAAGAGCCTGGTCAAACTTCTTCTGCGCCGCAAGCATCCCCAGGTACATCCGCAATGCGTCTTTCCCCATCGGATCAAGCTGGCTCAGATTGTCCAGCGACGATTTAAGCTGAATCTCCGCCTCTTCCATCCGGTTCTGCTGACTATATATCTGAGCCAGCAGCAAAGAGGCCTGCACTCCAGCAGGATCCTCCGGCGCCTTCTCGACCACCTTCTGCGCCTCCAGCTCCGCACTGGCGGCATCCCCCTGCTGATAAAACTGCACAGCAGTGGCCAGCCGCTCATCCGGCGTCCGGCGGTCACATCCACCAAGCACCGCCACGCCAAAAGCGGCAGAGAAAATCAGGGCTACATGAGCACGGTTACGTCCCAACTTACAGGTCCTCTTGTTTCAAAATAAAAGTCGTTCAAAAAGAAAAGGTGCGCAGTAAGCGCACCCTTTCAGCAAGTATAATTCAAAACAAACTACCTACAATCCATCAGCCCCGAGGCTCCGCTTTCTTAACCTCAGCCGGCACATCATTGAAACGCTTAAAGTTTTCACGAAACGCCGCAGCAAGCTTCTTCGCCGCTTCATCATACGCAGACTTATCCGCCCACGTATTCCGCGGCTGAAGCACCTCCGTCGGCACACCCTCCACCGCCACAGGCACATGCAGACCAAACACCGGATCCACATCCACAGGTGCATCATCCAGCTTCTTCGTCAAAATAGCATCCACAATCGCCCGCGTATACTTCAGATTTATACGATTCCCAGTCCCATAAGGACCACCATTCCACCCCGTATTAACCAGGTAACACTTCGCATTATGCTTTTTCAGCTTCTCACCCAGCATCTGAGCATACCGGCTCGGCGGCAACGGCAGAAACGGCGCACCAAAACACTCAGAAAAAACCGCCCGAGGCTCCGTAATACCAGTCTCTGTCCCCGCCAGCTTGCTCGTATACCCACTAAGGAAATGATACATCGCCTGCTCATACGTCAACCGGCTCACCGGCGGCAAAACACCCGTCGCATCAGCCGTTAAAAAAATCACCTCATCCGCATGACCCACCACACTCGGAATCACCGCATTGGCAATATGCTCCAGCGGATAAGCCACCCGCGTGTTTTCAGTAATCGTCGTATCATCATAATCCGGATCACGATCATCTTCCAACACCAAGTTCTCCAACACAGCCCCAAACCGCACCGCATCAAAAATCTCAGGCTCACGCTCCCGGGTCAGGCCGATGCACTTCGCATAACAGCCCCCCTCAATATTGAAGATGCCATTCTCCCCCCAGCCATGCTCATCATCCCCCACAAGCTGGCAACCCGGATGCGCCGACAACGTCGTCTTACCCGTACCGCTCAATCCAAAGAACAGCGCAACTGTCCCCTCCGGAGCCACGTTAGCGCTGCAATGCATCGAAAGCACATCCGCCTGCGGCAACAGGTAATTCATCACCGTAAAAACGCTCTTCTTCATCTCCCCCGCATACCGCGTACCGCCGATCAAAGCCACACGCCTGTCAAAATTGATCGCAATCACCGCATCACTATTCGTCCCATCCCGCTCCGGGTCACACTTCAGCGTCGGCATACAAATAACACGAAACTCCGGGCGGTGCGATTTAAGCTGCCCATCCTCCGGCCGAATCAGCATCTGCTGGATAAACATATTATGCCAGGCATACTCCGTGATCACCCGCACACCCAACTGATGCGCCGGATCAGCCCCCGCAAATCCATTAAAAATGAAACACTCCCGCTCATGAACGTGATCCGCAAACCGATTAAACAACCGATCAAAAGCCTCCGGCGTCATCGGTTTATTCCGGGTCCAATCCACCAGGTTCTCCGTATTCGGAGTCTTCACCACAAACTTATCGTTCGGGCTCCTGCCCGTCCGCGGAGCCGTAACCGCACAAAAAGCACCGTTACTCGCAACCTTGCCCTCCCCGCGCTGAACCGCATACTCAAATAACTCCGCAAACTTTAGGTTACGCCTGGGAATCCCCGGATAAACCACGTGCTC
>CAYUGQ010000059.1:0-12021 GCA_964444305.1 uncultured Candidatus Sumerlaeota bacterium | reverse complement strand
CTCACCACCCGCTACCCCAGTCGCTCCCTCATTGGGTCCGGCAAATCCTGACTTACCAGCGGCACAAAATGCACCCCCGAATGCACCTTCTGATTAATCTCCCCCGTGGCAGACTTATCAATAACCAGCAAATCCTGCATCTGTCCCTCACCCACCGGCACCACCATCCGCCCCGCCGGCGCAAGCTGATCCACCAGGTCCTGCGGCACAACCGACGGAGCCGCCGTCACCAATATACGGTCATAAGGCGCCGCCCCCCGATACCCCTTCCACCCATCACCATTGATCACCATGACGTTATTTCTCTGCAACCTTCGCAACCGCTCCCGCGCAAACTCCACCAGGTCCGCCTGCAACTCCACACTATACACACTCAACGCCAGCAACGACAGCACCGCCGCCTGGTATCCACTCCCCGTCCCCACCTCCAGCACCCGGTGAGTAGGCCCAACCCGCAGCAGATCCGTCATCAGCGCCACAATATAAGGCTGTGACACCGTCGCCCCCGGCATCAGCATAATCGGATGATCACCATAAGCGTCCCCCATCTCATCGTCCGGCACAAAATGGCAACGATCCGTATTCCGCAGAGCATCAATAACCGCCGAATTCGTAATCCCGCGATCAACGATCTGCCGTTGAATCATCCCCTCGTTGCCATCGGATCCCCTTCCCCCCGAAGCCTTTTCACTCAAAAAAACCATACCCAATCACGCAGCAAGATATCGGCCAGCCTGCCATTCAGCACCTACAGCTCAGAGACTTTCACCCCCGAAAACACAATACCCTTCGGTTCAACTTCCTCCGGCGCCAGCGGATATGGCGGCACCCGATAATAAACTCCACAATCACCAGCAGTGTGCGGCCGGACCCGCTCCTGTGTATGGAAATGCTCCCCATCCAGCTCATACGTAATCGTGCTGCCCTTACAGACGATCGCGAAATGATGCCAGCCAGACTCCTCCAACTTATGCCGGCGCTCGCGAAAATCCCCGATCACTCCATTAAAAACATCCCCCGCCCGCAACGATCCATCATCCGAGTCAAAAGTCATCACCACGCTCCCCCCGATCTCCTCCTCCGTCTTATGATCCCCCATATGCGTACCATTATCCCGGGCGAAAATCCCCACCCGCTCATAACCCGGCCGATCAGCCGTCTTAGGCCGAATGTCACAATAAACCCAGGCCTCAATCCGGTAATCCGCCTTCTGATGATCACCAATCCACGCAACATCCGTAATCTCACCCGGCGTCAGCAACCGCGTAACCTTGCCCCCCTTTGGCGGAGCCGTCGTAAAATCATCCACAACTTCCACCTTACCATACCGCGCCATCCACGGCAGCGAAACTGCCTTCGAATCATCAGACTCCACAAGCGGATACTGCCAGTCCTGCTTCGGATAACTCGTCATCCGAACCGCCATATTCTTATTACCCGGCCCCGCAAGCCAGCTCGTCCCAAACCAGTTCCCCTCACCATCCACAAGCTGGAAAAACTGCAAATGAGTCGTCGCCTTCTCCACCTCCGGAGCTCGCACTTTAAACGTAACCACCCCCGTCGTGCCCGGCTCCAACGCCGGCAATGCCGCCACAACCCGATCCGATGACAGCCAATCCGGATGTTCCAGCGGACTCTTCACTGTGCGCGTCGGAGAACTGTCCAAATCAATCGCCGCCAGGTACATCTCCTTCGGCCACGCGACACGCCCGTTGTTTAACAATGTAAACGAAACTTCTGAATCCTCACCCTGCGTCAAACGACGATCGATCGGTCCCTCAACCGGGAACTCTCCCTCAATCGCCACACCGCTAAGCTCCGGCCCTTCCGGAAACGGCTTGTCCCACACCATAATCCCCCCCCGGAAAAGCAGATCATCCCACTTAACCTTTCGATCTGGACCACCCAGTGTCGGGCTCCAAAGCACCGAAGACGGATTATGGATAATAAAATGATCATCATCCGTATACCCAATCGCCAACACAAAATGGCCCCAACGCCCCGTGTTCACTCCCAGCACCACCGGACGCCCCGCGTCCAATTCCTGCTTCACCGTCGCCGATGTCCAGCCCAGGCTGTTCCAGCTTGGCAGCGCATACATATCAAATTCCCGCGCCAGCGCCGGCACATTAAACCGGTTATACTGACAAACCTTATGCAGACTCTGCACCGTATCCGACGTAAACTCGTCGATCTTGTCGTAATAGCTCAAAGCCATCATGAAAGACGTAGGCAAACACGTCTGATTATCCGGCTGCGCCATGTATTTCACATCCAGATGAACCCCGGCCGCAGCCGTACCGCTTCCAATAGAAACCATCATTCCTGCCATCATAGTAGTAGCTGCCGCAAAATGCCGAGTTCTCATTCCCGCCCCATCTTTCCTTAGTTGATTTCCTTGATAAAGTTCCGGACTGCAAAAGACCGTGTCAACAGTTCTTGCAATTTTCCACAAATCTGAAAAGAAACCAACCCTTACCGCCATGACCCCTCCCCAGTCCCCACCTCGCCCCATCCTGCTCCAATGGGTCGCCGCGCCACTTTTCTGGTTCATCATCGCCCTCCTCATCCGCCTGCTGTATATGCTCGATCAGGCCGGCACATCCCCCCTGTTTTATGTCCCCCTTCTCGACGAAGAAGAAGCCATGCAATCCGCCCGCGCCATCCTTGACGGCCAAGCCAACGCCGAACCCTGGTTCAAAGCGCCCGGATACTCCTGGATTCTCGCCGCCATTCTCGCCATATCCGGCGAAGCCTGGCCCTGGATTCTCCGCCTGGCCCAACACACCGCCGGAGCTGGCCTTGTTTGCATAGCCGCACGCCTCGCAGGCACCATCTCCCCTACAGCCTCCGCCCGCACCCTGGCCACCGCCGCCACCGGATTTCTCGCCGCCACCTATGCTCCCCTTATCCGACTTGAAGAAAACATCTCCCTCGATTTCTGGGTCGTTTTTTTCCAATCCGCCATGCTGCTCATCTTGGCATCAGCCTTCACCGCCCGAAACCTCGCCAGACCCGTCCTCCTTCGCTGTCTAACCGCCGGAGTATTAGCCGCCGCCGCCTGGATCACCCGCCCCACCATCACCGCCATCCTCCCCTTCCTGGCCCTTTGGCTGCTCATAGTCCCGCGCCTTTCCGGCATCACAAAAAATTTCTCCATCAAACCAGCCGCCATTTTCCTGCTGCCCATCCTGCTTCTGGCCACCGCCACCGCCACCCGCAATCACGTCGTCTCTGGCGAAGCCCTGGTCCTGCCCTGGCAAGGCGGCTACAATCTCTACCACGCCAACAAGCCCGGCGCGACCGGCCGCTACTTCCTTCAAGACCAACTCGACTCCTCCGCCAGCGCCAACCCCACCTACGGCCTCGCCATAGAAGGCTTCCGCCAGTCACTCCCCCCCGACCAGCGCACCGCCTGGGATAACGCTCCCGTCTATTCCTCCGTCAATTCCTACTGGAACACCAAAGCCCAACAAGCCATCGCAGACAATCCCGTCCAGTGGGCCGGCCTCATGAGCAAAAAGCTCATCTATCTCTTCAGCGACAAAGAAATATTTAACTACGAAGACTTCGACCTCCACCGGAAACGCTCCACCATCCTCCGCCTCATGCCCACCACCTTCGGCATCGTCTTTCCCCTCGCCCTCGCCTCAATCATATTCGCCCCAGCCCTCACCAAACGCCGCCGATCCATCATACTCCTCATCTGGATTTACACACTAACCCTGAGCGGCGCCATCGCCCTTTATTACGTCAGCGGTCGCATGAGAATGCCCATTGCATTTCCCATGATCGTACTCGCCGGCCAGTTCCTCGCCATGCTTCCCCAATTAAAAAAAATCCCCCGCCCTCGCCAAGTCGCCGCCGCCATACTATTGATTATCGGTGCCGTCATCAGCTACGGCGACTGGTGGGGCGTCCGCTCCGAATCCATGGCTCACGCAGACCTCGCCCGCATGAGCAACGCCGCCTGGAAACGCGGTCGCTACCAGGAAGCCCTCGACTTCGCCCTCCAGGCCGAACAACTCGTCCCCACCTACCCCGCCCTGCCCCGCCTGAAAGGACAGGCCCTCTACTACCTCGGAGAACTCCCCGCCGCCCGCCGCGAATTTGAAAAATCTCTCCTTCTACTCAATGACGAAACCTCCCGAAATAATATAACCATCATCGACAACGAAATCCAAAAACGCGCCACCACACCCCAACCCCCAAACCACACAATTCTCCATTGATCATGTAAATTTTCGGCATCCATTGTACGATCATTCAATGTCTTCCTCCATTCGGGACACATATCTTCATCTACGGCCAAAAAGCTGGCCCATCGTGTTCGCCCACTTCTCCGGTGGAGCAGCCATTGCCATGGGACACGCATCCGAACTCACCTGGCAGATGATCCTCCGCTACCTGGTAGGCGGTGCCATCTGGGCCATCTTCCTAAACGGCGGCACCCTCGCCGTTAACAGCGCCTTCGACGAAGACGAAGCCGGCGCAGACATCGGCTACCTCGACGATCCACCCCCCACGCCCCCCACCCTCGCCCGCACATCCATCAACCTTATGGTCCTCGGCCTCGCAGGAGCCTTCTGCCTCCCCTGGGGTTATTTCTGGGCCTATGCCACCTGCTTTCTCCTCAGCTTGGTCTACAGCGTCCCACCCCTTCGCCTCAAAGCCGTCCCCGGAGCCGATCTGCTCATTAACATGGCCGGTTACGGAGCCCTCAACTTCGCCGCAGGAGCCTTCGCCATAGGCACCGGCCTCGACAAACCCGGCCTCTTCGCCGCCATAGTCTGGCTCGCCTTCGCCTTCGCCTTCCTCTTCGGCGCATTTTATCCCATGACCCAGATATACCAGATATCCACCGACATGGAAAAAGGCGACCGCACCCTCGCCGTACTCTTCGGAGCCCGCCGCGTCCTCGCCCTCTCCATAGCCCTCGTCATTGCCTCCGGCCTCTGCCAGGCCGCCGCCGCCTGGTCCATAAAAATGCACCTCTGGGGATACATCGCCCTCCTATGCTCCAGCGGCGCATGGATTGTCTTCACTATAGACTGGCTCCGCCGCACAGAAGGCTACCCCAGCCAAAAAGGAATGTACCGCGCACTAAAGCTCTGGGGCATCAGCGACATCGTCGCAATTTTCGCCTTCACCTTCGCCGCATAAAAACCACCCCCAACTTTCGCACAAACTTCCGCCAGCGGCGTAACCTCCACCTGATATGAGCGCCAAGATAATCGACGGAAAAATTATCGCAGCCGCAGTACGCGAAAAGACGGCTGCCATCGGAAATGAATTCACCCAGCGCACCGGCGTCACACCCGGCCTCGTAGTGGTCATCGTCGGCGAAGACCCCGCCAGCCAGGTCTACGTCCGAAACAAACACCGCGCCTGCGAAGAACTCGGCTGGTTCAGCGAAGTCCGTGAACTCCCCCCGGACACCACCCAGCAACAACTCGAAACCGAAATCGATCGTCTCAACAACGACCCTAAAGTCCACGGCATCCTCGTCCAGCTCCCCCTGCCAAAGCATCTCGACGACAACGCAATCCTTCTTCGCATCCGCCCCGACAAAGACGTCGACGGCTTCCACCCCGTCAATGTCGGAAACCTCAGCATCGGCCTCCCTGCCCCCGTGCCCTGCACCCCCGCCGGTATCCGCCAGATGCTCCTCCATGAAAAAATTGAAACCGCCGGCAAACTCGCCGTAGTCATCGGCCGCAGCAACATCGTCGGTAAACCCATCGCCCAGCTCCTCATGCGAAAAGGACCCGGCGGAGACGCCACCGTCTGCGTCTGCCACAGCCGCTCCCAAAATCTCCCCGGCTTCGTAAAACAAGCCGACATCGTAGTCGCCGCCATCGGCATCCCCCACTACGTCAAAGGCGAATGGATCAAACCCGGTGCCACCGTAATCGACGTCGGCATCAACCGCATAGACGACCCCACCACCAAAACCGGCAAACGCCTCGTAGGCGACGTCGATTTCGACTCAGCCCGCAACACAGCCGGAGCCATCACCCCCGTCCCCGGCGGCGTCGGCGTCATGACCATCGCCATGCTAATGCGAAACACCATCGACTGCGCACGCCTTCAAATCGAAGGCCCCGCCAGCGGCGCATTCTCAGATTAATGACCAGCGGCAACGAGATCAACCCCATCCAAACCGACCAAAAAACTGATACCTCGCCTCAAACGCCACCGGCCACCCGCCCACGCAAACAATGGCTGAAGCCCCTGGCGCGACTGCTCTTTCCATCCCGGGAAGAAATCCGCACCCACCGCACCTCCACCCTCCTCGTTTTCATTTCCGCCCTCAGCGGCGGACTCATTTTTCATCATAACGCCCTCGGAATCCTAGGCTGGATTTCCCTCGTCCCCCTCTTCATAGCCCTCCACGACCTCCGCGGAAAAACCCTCTTCTGGGCAATGCTCACCTTCGGATTCATCTGGTACTACCTCGGCGTATTCTGGCTCCACACCCTCGTCGTGTTCCACTGGATGATCCCCCTCGGAGTCCTCGTCGGCACCCTCTACGTCGGCCTCTACTTCCTGCTCTTCGCCATCCCCGCCACCTGGTGTTGCAGACACCTCAAGCCCCCCCTCCTCCCATGGGCCCTCGCCACCTGCTGGACCGGCGTAGAATTCCTCCGCAACTTCACAGACATGGCCTTCCCCTGGAACCTTCTCGGTCACAGCCAGGCCCCCTGGAACCCCATCCACATGCAACTCGCAGCCTACGGCGGCGTCTCCATGATCTCATTCCTCATGGCCCTCATCAACGCCACCATAGCCGTAGCCATAATCCAACTCCGCCACCACAAAATTTCCCGCCCCCGCCTCGTCGCCACAACCGCCCTGCCCGCCATCCTTTTCATCAGCCTCACCATACTCGGAATCTCCGCCAAAACCCTCACTAAACCCGTCCCCGCCCTCAACGTCTCCATCATCCAGCCCGGCGTCTCCCAACTCCAGCGCTGGAACGCCGGCGCTGGCCTCCCCGGCGACACCCCCCAGCAATCCCAGCAACGCTGGATCGAAACAGAAACCCTCATGCTGGAACGCCTCGCCACCCTCACCCGCCAAGCCGGCACCAACGATAAGCCCCAGCTCATCGTCATGCCCGAATCCATCTTCATGTCACCCGGCTTCCCCTACGCAACCCAGCTCCAGCGCGATCTCATCGCCCTCGCTCAGGAAATAAACGCCGACCTCTTCTTCGGCGCAGACAACCTCCTCGACCGCCGCGCCTACGACCTCGCCAGCGCCGCCGGACAACGCTTCCTCATGCCCGGCGAAGACCCACCCCTCTACGCAATCCCCCCCTTCCCCGTCCTGCGATACGACAACGGCACCACCGTCCCAGACATCCAGGCCCTCAACCAAATGATCCCCACAGTAGCCGCATGGCACATCAGCCGCACCGGCCAACTCCAGCCCCGCGTCTACAACAAAATGCAACTCGTCCCCTTCGGCGAACAAGTCCCCTTCATCAGCAGCATAAGCTGGCTTCAGGAACGCCTCGAACTCGCCGGCATCGCCGGAGCCTACCGCCCCGGCCTCCAAAACACCATCTTCGACGTCAAAGGCCCCGACACCTCCCCCTTCCCCACCCGCAACATCCCGTTCGGCACCGTAATCTGCTTCGAAAGCACCTTCAGCTACCTCCCAAAAAACCTCGCCAACAGCGGAGCAGAATTCATCTGCGTCCTCACAAACGACTCCTGGTACGACCCCAACTACGCCATGACCCAACGCGGCTTCTGGGGAACCCTCTTCCACATCCCCGGCATCCGCCAACTCGCCGCCGCCGGCCCCCGCCAACACCTCATACACTCCCAGTTCCGCGCCATCGAAACCGGCCGCCCCATCGTCCGCAGCGCCAACACCGGCACCAGCGCCTTCATCGACCAAAAAGGCCACATCACCGCCTCCCTCGACTACACCAAAAGCGGCTACCTAACCCAAACCCTCAACCTCTTCGATCAACCCGGCCAACCCCCCTTCCTTCGCTACGGCGAATGGCTCGGACGCCTCTGCCTCGGCATCTGGGCCGCCCTCATCTGTCTCCTAATTCTCGCCCGCCCAAAATCATCCGGCAAGCGATTCGCATTGCATAAATAATAACCCACCCCCAACCCATACACTTAATTACCCATGCCCAAACTCACCATACTCATCCCGACCTTCAACGAAGAACGAAACATTCGCGACGCCATCGCCAGTGCCTCCTGGGCCGACGAAGTCCTCGTCGTAGACTCCTTCAGCACAGACAACACCCTAACCATCGCACGCGAAATGAACGCCCGCATCCTCGAACACGAATACATCAACAGCGCCACCCAGAAAAACTGGGCCATCCCCCAAGCCAGCCACGAATGGGTCATGGTCCTCGACGCCGACGAACGCATCACACCCGAGCTCCGCACCGAAATCCAACAATTCATCGCCAACCCCAACGGCGACTCCGCCATGCGAATCTTCCGCGCAAACTACTTCATGGGAAAACCCATCCGCTACTGCGGCTGGCAAGACGACAGCGTACTCCGCGTATTCCCCCGCGATAAAACCCGCTATCTCGACCGCGAAGTCCACGCCGATGCCATCGTAGACAACAGCGGCCCCGTCCGCATCGCAAAAACCCGCATGCCCCACTACACCTTCGACAACTTCGAACAATACATGAAAAAATTCGACCGCTACACCACCTGGGCCGCCGGCGACCGCGCCGCCCGCACAAAAACCGTCACCGCCACTCACCTCCTCGGTCGCCCCCTCTGGCGATTTTTCAAACAATACATCCTCCGCCTCGGCATCCTCGACGGCCGCCCCGGCCTCATCGTCTGCATGCTCGCCGCCTTCAGCGTCTTCCTTAAGTACGCAAAGCTATGGGAGCGCCAGCAAAAACAGTGACACGCATTTTAGTCAAAATGCCCAACTGGGTCGGCGACTGCGTCATGGCCACCCCCGCCCTCGCCCTCATAAAAACCGCCATCCCCCACGCCGAAATCCATCTCCTCGCACGCCCCTCCGTCGCCGGCATCCTCCAAGACAACCCCCACACCTCCCAGGTCATCATCGCCAACGACCGCGACATCCCCGCCCACATCCTCAACCAAATAAAATCCACAGACTACGCCGCCATCACCCTCCTCACAAATTCCCTCCGCTCCGCATGGCTCGCCCGACAACTCCGCATAAAACGCCGCATCGGATTCAACCGCGAAGGCCGCGGCCTCCTTCTCACCCACAAACTCCCCTATAATCCCCACGAATGGCAAACCCCCACCCCAAAAC
The DNA here is from genome assembly GCA_964444305.1 of uncultured Candidatus Sumerlaeota bacterium. Classification (GTDB taxonomy): domain Bacteria; phylum Sumerlaeota; class Sumerlaeia; order Sumerlaeales; family Sumerlaeaceae; genus JAKFFN01. Next base: position 2,727 of record CAYUGQ010000059.1, on the reverse strand, counting down.
CCCTCTCCCGCAAAAGCATCAAACCCACCACCAAGCCCCTCCCCCCCGGCCAGCCCCGCCACATGGTCGAATACTATCTTAAACTCGCCCGCGCCACCGTCGAAGCCTTAAACGGCGACCTCAACCGCGCAGCCAACATGGACTTCTCCATGAACCTCCCCCTCAGCCGCAACGCCGAAGAAAAAGTCGCCCGCCTCCTCCGCGACGCCGGCATCCAGGGCAAAACCCTCATCGGCATAAACCCCGGCGCCGCAGCCGGACCCGCAAAACGCTGGCCCCCCCAACATCTCGGACGCACCATCGAAATTCTTGGCCGCCCAGACTGGGCATTCATCAGCACCGCCAGCCCCGCCGAACGCCACCTCAACGACGCCGTCCAGCAAGTCACAGAATACCCCATCCACACCCTCGGCGAACAAGTCACCCTCCGCGAACTCCCCGCCCTCATCAGCCGTTTCTCCCTCCTCATCAGCAACGACAGCGGCCCCATGCACATCGCCGCCGCCCGAAACGTACCCACCATCGCAATCTTCGGCCCCACCGATCCCCCCAGCACCCATCCCTGGCAAGCCCCCCACACCGTCATCTACAAAAACGTCCAATGCTCCCCCTGCTTCCTCGGAGAATGCCCCATCGATCACCGGTGCATGAAAAATATATCAAATTTTGAAATCGCAGAAGCCGCACTCAACTCCCTCTTCCACTCATCCCGCTGGACCCCCACAACCCATGACTGATCGCAACCCCCTGAACATACTCCACGTAAGCACAGAAACCGGCTGGCGCGGCGGCGAACAACAAGTAAAACTCGTAACCGACGGCCTCCTCGCCCGCCACCACAACGTCCGCGTCCTCTCCCCCCCCGGAGCCCACCTTCTCCAAGACAGAGAAGCCGCCGGCATCGGCCACCCCCTCCCAATCCGCCTCGGCGAATTTGACCCCATCGCCCGAAAAAAAATCCTCAACACCGCCCGCGACATGCAAGCCCACCTCATCCACGCCCAGACCAGCCACGCCCATTCCCTCGCCCTCCATGCCGCCAAAAAACTCAACATCCCCCTCATCGTATCCCGCCGCGTAGACTTCCCCGTCGCCATCAACCCCCTATCCCGCCGAAAATACCTCCACCCCTCCGTCCGCTACATCGCCATATCCCACGCCATTAAAAACATCCTCGCCAACGCCGGAATCCCCACCGAACACATCCACGTCGTCCACAGCGGAGTAAACCCCAACCGCTACCCCCACCGCGGCCAAACCCGCGACGAAGAACTCGCCCGCCACTGGGGCGCCCAGCCCGGCACCCCCCTCATCCTAAACGCCGCCGCCCTCACCGACCACAAAGACCAAACCACCCTCCTCAAAGCCGCCGCCATCCTCAAACAACACCACACAAACTTCCGCCTCATCATAGCCGGCAGCGGCGAACTCGAAAACCACCTAAAAACTCTCGCCACAAACCTCAACCTAAACGAACACGTCCACTTCCCCGGCTACGTCGACCTCGCCACCCTCTATCCCGCCGCCGACCTCTTCGTAATCTCCTCCCACCTCGAAGGACTCTGCACCAGCATACTCGACGCCATGAGCGTAGGCATACCCGTCATAGCCACCCACACCGGCGGCATCCCCGAAATCGTCCGACACGACGAAAACGGCCTTCTCGCCGAACCCCGAAATCCCCAGGACCTCGCAGAAAAAATCACACACCTCCTCCAAAACCCCCACCTCGCCAACCGCTTCCGAACCGCCGGCAAAGAAACCATCACAAAAGGTTTCACCCACCCCGTAATGATCGACGGAATCCAAACCGCCTACTACGAAATTTTGCAAAGCTAAACCACGCCCCCTTCAAACAAAAAAGCCCCGGAAACCCCGGGGCCCAAAGCCTTCACAACTTTTCAAAACTTTAACTCACCTCTAAAACAAACCTAATCGTTATCCCCGCTTCCATCCACCGAAGCAATCTGCTCCCCACTCAACTTCAACTCCCGCCCCATCTTAAACGTCACCACCCGCCGCGCCGGAATCGGATACTCCTTCTTATCCTTCGGATTTCTCCCAATCCGCTCCTTCCGCGTCTTCGTCTGAAAAACCCCAAAATCCCGAATCTCCAAACGCCCCTGCTCAGCAACGATCTTCTTAATAGAATCAATAATCGCATCAATAACGACCAGAGCCTCTTTATCCCGCATACTAAGCTTTTCTGCTGCCTGCTTCACTATCTCAGCCTTGATCATCGCCGACTCCATCCTCGCCAAAGGTTGTTATGATTGCGCTTGCAGCAATCTTTCCAGCACAAACCGCGCCCATCCCGAGCCAATGCCCTGTTTCTCCCAGCAATATCGGCGATCAATTAGATCAAAGCACGGGAACAGACTAAATCATCCAGAGAAACGAGACGCTAGAAAACTATATTTGTCCAGCTAATGATCACGCAAGTGTGAGGTTTTCAACACTAAAGTTAAAAAAATGCAAGTTCATCCACCCCCGCCACCAGCGCCCCCACACCAGGCCCACCCATTCTATAATAGATTATCCATTCCCCCACCCACGCTTTTTCTTATCCCATAGAGTCCCAAAGAGTCCCGCCCGGGAATTGCGGCTTTAGCCCCCCTGGCCTATAACCCTTTCCATCATGAAGACGATGATGACTCTCCGCAAAGCCGGTTAGGCGCCAACCAGGCAATGCACATGGACTGGTCACTCGATTTCTTCATGTACGGA
>CAYUGQ010000058.1:0-15891 GCA_964444305.1 uncultured Candidatus Sumerlaeota bacterium | reverse complement strand
CAGCTCATCAAGGATAAGCTCCCCCGCCTTTCGAAGACGCAAAGATTGGGCTGTATCTACTACGTCAGTAGAAGTCATACCCAGGTGGACAAAACGGGATGCCGGACCAATGTTTTCCGCCAGGTTCGTCGTAAAAGCGATAACGTCGTGATGAAGCTGACGGTCAAGCTCTTCAATCCGCTCTACGGTGAACGCAGCCTTTTCGCGAATGGCAGCCATGTCTTCCGAAGGAATTTTACCGGCGGCAGTCCAGGCTTCACACGCTGCAAGTTCAACATCAAGCCACGCCTGAAACTTTGCCTGTTCACTCCAAAGCTCGATCATTTCAGCGGTTGAGTAACGATTAATCATGATGGGAAAAACATCCTTCTACTGGTAACTGCGGTCAGGGGAACTCCTGGTAATCATCCAGGAAAACCACCCGGCGACCTTCGATCTTCCAGGGCCGCTCCGTAATAGCCCTTACACACGCCGGGAAAAGCTCATGTTCTTCAATGAGAATTCGAGCAGATAAATCCACTTCCGTATCATCCGGAAGCACCGGCACCGCCCGTTGTCCGATGATAGGACCGGAATCCAGCCCGGAATCAACCAGGTGAACCGTACAGCCGGAAAACCGCACCCCATGCTCCAGCGCCTGCCGTTGTGCGTTCAGCCCGGGAAATGCCGGCAGCAGCGACGGATGGATATTAATAATCCGTCCTCCGTAACGCTCCAAAATCGTTTGCCCGACAATTTTCATATACCCAGCAAGCAGAAGCCACTCAATCTTGTGCTCATCAAAAATCCGCACAATTTCCCGCTCATAAGCTTCGCTCGACTCAAAATCTTTGGGCCGGGACGCATGGGCACAAATCCCGGCTTCGCGAGCCAGTTCAAGCGCCGGTGCCTCCGGATTATTCGAGATCAAACAGACGATCTCCGCCTTCTGGAAATAACCCTCGCCCTGCCGCTGAAGCAAAGCCGCAAAGTTAGACCCACGGCCAGAGGCCAAAACGCCGCATTTCATTTTATCAGGAGACATAGATTAGTTAGAACGATCAAATTAATAGTAAGACACGCCTTGAACACGTAAAAACAACCGTGGCATCAGACATGATGCCCAGTGCATTTTAAACCTTAATGGGTGTGGGGAACGCGAATATGGGTATCGTAATCCCGCAACAAATCACCATGGAAACTGCACTTGGGCCGCTCCCCCACCGTCCCGACTATATATTGTCCACCAGCCGGACAGATCGGACGATAGACGTCCAGCTTCTGAGTCTCGTCATCGCACGGAGTCCGGCGCCCATATTTATAAATCCGAAAATACCGGTTAGCCAGCGACTCCGCGCTGGGCACCAGGCTTCCCCTGTACGCACGGTTATCTTTAGCCCAGGCCTGTTTCGCATCCAGCAGACGCTCAAGATTATACAGACAGATCATTTCCCGCCCCCGATAGTTCATGGGCACGTCCACACCAAATTTACAAACACCAGGGTCGCTGGCAAAAGGCCACCGGGCCTCAGCCGTTCCGGGTGCCAGACAAACTAAGGCCCCCACAGCCAGAAACACCTTCAGGGCTTTCAAAATATGGTCTGCGGAAAACAATTTCATGAGCAAGAATCCTCGGATGACGTTTATTACTTTCTCAAAAACGCGGCAGATTGCGCGATAATCAAGCACCAAATGCCTTTTAGGCGGCACCAAGGTGAACTTCGTTGGTAGTTGGCTTAACTTCCTGCAGCGCCGTCTGAAGCTCTTCCGATGAATCATAAGGCATAACCGGAATGATCCACGAAGTAAGATGATCCCTCAGGTTCTTCTTAAAAGGAAGCGGATCAAGAGTCAGAGCCAGCTTGCTGTTACTCCGGCTGACAATCAGCGTGTCCCCATCTTCCAAATAAGGCACATCCGTAAGAATCTCTTCGCCGGTAAAATCTGTGCACAACAAAAGAGACAGGTAATCACATGTCCGCAGGAACCGCAAATCCGTTTCGTAATTTTCCAGCAGCTTCTCCCCATTTTCCTCCGCCGCCGCCTCGGCCTTAATGCTGGAAAGCAACCGCCTCCCACGCGCAATAAACTGACCCGCCGCAATGGCGTCTTTTATCGCCGCCCGGGAAAGGTCCGCGGTTTCCGCCAGGGAAACAAAGTGCCCGGCAACCAGGGCCGCACCATATAAATGACCTGCATCTCGACAAAGCTGGATTGACTTCTCGTGGATCTCAGTAACATCAGAAAACTTCATTTCCATGAAATCCCGAGGATCGCCGTTCGCCTTCACCTGCGGCGCCGCGTCCATTTCTTTCCACCCATTATCATGATTCATGATGGCCTTAAAAACCTGATCAGGTGGTTTATCCCCCAGGAATTTCCACGACGCCGCCATTAATGCCGACAACCGCGCATGTTCAGTTTGGGCCGTAAGAAGCCATTTGTCTTCGTTCCACGTTTTTCTGATCATGATTTAGCCACAACAACCGCTGAAAGATTTCTTAAAGACTGATTTTGGTGATAACAACACATCGGTTTGCCCCAAGGCAATCCAGTCTTTCGCCCCATTAATAAGACCATTTTATGCCTTGCAAGAATTTATATCCGTAAATTCAGACCCGTCTGCGTAACCGAACATCCTTAAGGAGCTGGCGCCTCAGCGCTGGCTGGCTCAGGCTGGCGATAAGCCTCAGCAATTTTCTGACGTATCTGCCCTTCAAAGAACCCGCTGACGACAAATGGATACAGGTATTTCCCTGGACATCCCGTCGGTGTATACTCCATGTGCCCCCGAACCGTCGCCGGATCAATATTGTAATAATCTGACGCCCAGGCCATCAAATCCACCATGGAATCAAGCTGTGCCTTTGTCGGAGCCTGAATGTCCGTGTTTCCCATTAACGTAATCAGCAATTTGCCAGCCGGATTATAGGCCGTATTTGTATCACCCACCTTCATAACGTCGCGTCCTTCATAGATATTACCATCCAGGTCCAGCAGGTAATGATAAGGCAGATCCGGCCAGCCTCGATCGCTCCAGCCCCACTTCTGCAGATTGCGAAGCCCCTGCTGTGGATCGTCATCCGGACTCAGGGGCCGTGGACTGCCTTGGTGATGCACCGTGAGAGAAGAAGGAAAATGCGACCGCATCGTGCCGGAGCTTTCGCCCCCGCCCCATTCAGTCTTCGAAATGATTTCAGGCTTCGGCACCCGGACTTTCTCATTAATCGTGCCGCTCGAGGCATCATCAAAAGATCGGCCCATATCCAAGTTCCGCAAGGCCATAGGCCGCGGCTGTGAACTGCCCAGGTAAGGCTGGCCATAAGATACTGACGATACCATAGCAACCACCACCAGTAATAAAATCCGCTGGGTCCACATCATAAACGCGCTCCATTCACCATTCTATAACCCGAAATAATGCTTTCGAACAGCCGGAGGCAAACCTTTTCCTTTAAAATGAAGTCATGTTACTTGAAATGGCAGATTTGGAGCGGAATAGATCTAAAGGTAAGTGCGATTCGACGAAATTTCCCATACGATTATCGAGCAGGCATCCGCCGGGAGCAGGCAGGCCATGGAACAACTGTGCCGCCAGGTACAGCCCGGTGGCTATGCGGTGCTGCTTTCTGTTCTGCGCAATCCGGAAGACGCAGCCGACGCCCTACAGGAAGCCCTCATCCGCCTTGTCCGTTTTCTGCCGAGTCTTCGAGCCCCTTCCCAGTTCTCAGGATGGATGATGCGTCTGCTTGTTAACCAGGCCCACACCGCCCGGCGAAAGAATACGGCCACAGTAGTCGAACTCGCGCAATCCCCTGACGGCAGCGATTCCCTCATTCCAGTCGAACCAGCCGCCCCCAGCAGTCAGTCTCCACGCCGAATCGCCGCCAGCGCCGAACTGGCAGGTTACATAAACCAGGCCGTCGCAGAACTCCCTCCCCGTCAAAAATCCGTTTTGGTTTTATTTGAAATGGAACAGATGACCATTCGCGAAATCGCGGAAGTGCTGGAGCTGACAGACGGCGCCATCAAATTTCATCTCCACGAGGCCCGGAAAAATCTTCGCCGAAACCTGACCGAACTTGGCATTTCATCCGACGAACTCATCCGTGAGGAATCGGCCCTGTGATTACTCCTCACAACATAGACTGTCAGGACGTCCTGGATCTGCTGGATGATTATCGCCGACAAAACCTTGAGCCACACCTGCGGGTCCTGGTTGGCGAACATGTGGAAAAGTGCGACCAATGTGGAGAAGAGCTCCGCCTGCGAGAGGCCCTGGCCCCCCTGTTATCACAATCCATCGCTGAGCACGCCGATACCCACCCCGGCGATCTGCCCCCGCGGGTAAAAGCGGCAATTTCCGCCATGACCCCCCAGGCCGGCGAACGGCGAAGCCACCTCCCCTGGATGCTCACCGCAGCCGCAGCAGTGCTCATACTTGTCGCCACCTTACAGACCCAGTACCTTCAGCCCCTTGCGGAACCAGCAAAGATTGTATCAGCGCCCGAGCAAGCCGCGCAGGATACGATCTTAGCCAGACAGAAAATTTCTGATTTACATGAAGTTCAACTGGCCGACGAAGCTCCCGCAGCCTACGAAGCCCCTCCCCCTGCCTCAGCCTCCCCGCCACCCCCCACAGACGAGCCGGTCCCGGCGACCATGTCTGCCCGTTCCTTTGCTCCCGCCAGGGAAGCAGCCTTGCCCCAGCAATCCATCATGGGCGTTTCCCCCCTAACAGATGAAATCTCCACAACCACCCTGTCCGATTCAACAATAACCACCCCTTCTCTCACCACAGCCACTGAATCAGGATCAACGGTCCCTCTGAACATTTCCGTCCCGGAACCCGGATGAAACGCTCCCTGCTCATATTGCTAATCTTTTTCACGGCCTTTTACTATGTAGTGACTGAACACATCCTGCCCCAACCCGAACCATTGGCCAATGGTCGAAAAGTCATCCACTTCTGGTGTACGGCCCTGCCAGCGGAGGTCATAGCCGAATTCTCTCAGCTGTTTGAAGAGCTTCACCCAGAATACAAGGTCGAAATCCAGACCGTAGCTTGGAACAGCTTACAAGAGAAAACCCTCTGGGCCGTGGCCGCCAGCAGCAACGTCCCTGATTTAATCCTCGGAAGCTCCGAATGGACCGGTGGCCTCGCTAACAGCGGAGCCCTTGATCCCTGGGATGAATATCTCCCGCCCGAATTCTTCGAACAGTATTTTCCCGGAACCCTCGGCACCTACCAATTCCCCCATATTGATCGTGATAATCGGGATAATCGCGGCGAGATGCGTCAATACGGAATTCCGTTCGATCTCGACATGATGCTAATGTTCTATCGAGCCGACGTCATAGATCCCATGCTGGCCGAACTGGGCATGGCAAACTTTCCCGATAACTGGGACGATTTCTCCCGCCTCGGTCAGGCGGTTTACTCTCCTCGCACCCTCCGCGGCTATTCTCAGACCCTCATGTATCTCGACCCCGAAGACCCCGTCCCTGCCCGCATGGCATTTTTACCCGCCGCAGGCGGAAAGCTGTTCACGGAAGACCTCAGCCGCGCCGTTTTTGATCAGCCGGACTCCATCGCCGCTTTCAGCTATATGCGAGACCTCATAGACAACAATACAGCCCGCGAATGGAACCGCGGGACCCAGAGTGACCCTATGCTCCTGGTTAAATCAGAACGAATTTTGACCTACGTCGCTGGCCCATGGTTTTGCCGGGTACTTGAAAATCAAATCCCCGAACAGGCCGGCAAGTGGCGCGTCGCCCTTTTTCCAAAGCGCCGACCGGAATACCCCAGCACCGGCCTGGGCGGATCATGCTTAGCCATGCCATACAATGCCGAAAACAAAGAGGGTGCAGTCAAACTGGCTCAATTCCTGGCCTCCGACGAATTTGCCATCGCCTACTTCAAACAAGTGGGCAGCCCGCCACCCCTTCGCTCCGCATGGAACAGCGGAGAGTTCGATTTGCCAGTGCCTTACTTCGGAAACCAGCGCGTCTTCCAGGTCGTCCGCCACGCCATCGACGACGGCCGCCCCCTCCAGCTTCTGCCAAATGCACAGGTCATGAAACAACACGTCCGCTGGGCCATGAACATGATTATAACTCGTGACGCAAACGCCACAGAAACGCTGACCCTCGCCGCCCAGCGCGCTAATCAGGCTCTGAATTAATTAGCCTTACCCGTCCCCCACCCCTGAACGATTCTCCGGCATTTTTAGCAATTGACTTGGTTATTCTAACTTTGGTGATTACCAGTCGGCTCGTAAGTACTTACCGGCACAGGGGCTTCCGTTATATAGTTCTGTGAGAACACCTAATGACGCCTGCAATTGTATGAGAAAGACTGTTTAGAAAATGACACAAAACAAAGGCTTGTTCACAGCCACACTGATAGCGACAATATTGACAACGCAGGCGGCTCTGGCCGGTCCTGTCCCACCCATCCCCGATCCTCCCCGCGAATATCGCGCTGTATGGTGCGCAACCGTCAACCGGATTGACTGGCCGCCCGTCGCCGGAACTAATCCCAGTCAAGTGGCCCAGCAAAAATCCCGGCTGTTAGCCCATCTCCAGATGATGGTTAACGCTAACATGAACGCCATGTATTTTCAGGTGCGGCCCGAAGCCGACGCAATATATAATTCTACCATCGAACCGTGGAGTCATTACCTGACCGGATCCCAGTTCATCGCTTCCACCTGGGATCCCTTGGAGTACCTTGTCGAAGAAGCCCATAAACGCGGCATCGAAGTCCATGCCTGGATTAACCCATACCGGGCATCCACCAGCACAAACATTTCCGGCAAAGCCTCATCCCACATTACCAAACTCAGAAGTGACTTGATTATCCGTCACGGAAGTCAACTTTATATTGATCCCGGCAAACAAGACTCTATCGACTGGATCGTCAATGTCGTCGAAGACATTGTCTCCCGGTACAATGTCGACGGGGTTGTTTTTGATGACTATTTTTATCCCGCTCAAAACTTTGCCGATGAAGCAACCTTCGCTGCCTATCAAAATAATGGCGGCACAATGGACATCCACGACTGGCGACGCGATAATGTTGATCGCCTGATCGAAACCACCTACAACAGCATCAAAGCAATTCGCAACACCTGCCAATTCTCCGTAGGCCCCTTCGGCATTTGGCGTCCGGGTAACCCTCCCGGCATCTCCGGCAATGACTATTACGCGACGCATTACTGCGACACCCGCAAGTGGCTGCAAAACGGCTGGGTTGATTCCCTTTCTCCGCAGCTTTACTGGCCCACAGATTCCCCCAACCAGACATTCGGACCGCTGATTAACTGGTGGGTGGCTCAGAACCCTGACCGGCATGTCCTGGCTTCGACAGCCACTTATCGCGTTGGCGACAGCGACTTTGACACTTATGGCAATGTGTGGAGCAACAAAACCGCGCAGGAGATCGTCGATCAGATCAATCTCGTTCGAAACGCCAATGGGGTCGGACATGTACATTTCAGCGTTCGCTGGCTGACTGACGACCCCTTGAATAAGAACGTCCGAATGACTCTTCAAAATGGGCTCTATAAAGAACAGGCACTGCGCCCCATTTCCTGGTGGCTGGACAACACACCGCCCCCCGCCCCTAACGCCTCCATCAGTCAGCCATACTCTAACCCGCCTCGGCGCATGATCCAATTCTCCCAAAATCCGGGCGACGAACCGGCCCGCTACTGGGTTATTTACACCTACAACGGAAACCAGTGGAACTGGCATGTGGTTCCCGGTCAACTCACCCAATACTCTGTTTTTGAACCCGTTCAGGAATTTGCGGTAAGCGCCGTGGATGCCACCGGAAACGAAAGTGACCGCTCCGGCTTTACATCCGTTTCCAACTGGACTCTTTACTAGCCGTACCCGATTCAAAACAAAAGGCCGGGACTGGCGTAGCCAACTGTTCCGGCTTTTTTTATTGGAAACCGACCAATACCCCCAAGAGAATCATACCAATAACCGGCCGATAGCAACCAAGTGATCATTACCCCCGAAAGAATCCCATGCCTACTCACATGCTCTTGAAAGTGACAACGCTCACCGCCAAAGCAACACCGGGCGATGCCTCAGGAGCCCCTTTGGCAGAACTCCCCACCGACAACCTTTCGGCCGACCAACTGAAAGAGTTCGTCACCAAACGCATCGGAATCATTCTCACTCATCATCATGGATCACTCGATATCAGCAAGGTGATTTCATTGGCCCAGACAGCTTCGGCGCGCGCATTAAATATCGTCATACCGACCACCGCCGATAAGGGCGAAATTGAGACGGCAATAAGCGGCTGGAGCCAGGTAGCTCAACAGGAAAATCTTAATCTCTGCTTTGAAACCACAGCCGCGCTGTCCGAAGCGGCCTATATCACAACACTCGCAGGCGAACTTCCCCGACTTAAATCTACACTAAATCTCGCCAGCCTGAATCTGAAAGACCTCTCCCCTGCCGATCCAACCGCATTTATAAATAAACTAAAGCCTCTTTTAGATCACGCCGAATTGATCCGCGTCAACGAACCCAGCCCCTCACTTCCAGGCGACACAATCCCGCTTACCTGGGAAGAAGCAATGCGTCAATGGCGGCGAAAAAACAAACCGGGATCGACCATGCTCGGCCTTCTTCATCCCGAAAATGCCGCTCTATGGCCCGTCATGCAAGACGCATGGAAAGCCAGCGCCAGCTCCAGGTAGCCCTGCGCCGCGCGAAACTATCATGCCAACAGGCTACTCCTCAAACATCCGATCCTGCAACTCAGGCTTAACCTCAGTCGCACGCCTCAAAGCCGATGCAGCCTGCCGTTTCCGCCCCGCCTTGTTATAAAGACGGGCAAGCTGGAACTGAACGTCTCCACTGTAAGGCGCCAGCTTATCCGCCTGCTCCAACACCCGAATTGCCTCCTCGAGATCATTTGTGTTATCAAGGAAACTGGCATAGCGATGAAGATAAGCGGGATCCAGCCAGCCGCCATAGGCTAAACCATCCTGCATGATTTTCTGGCCTTCGTCAAACTTCTGAGTCCTAGCCAGAAAATCCGCAAGCCGCGCCCGATAATCAAGATTTTCCGGTGATTCTGTCACTGCCAGTCGCATCTCATTTATTGCCGTTTCAATGTCATTCTGGCGCGCAGCGACATCTGCTTTCACATACCTTGCTTCCGCTGAGACTTCCGCCAGCGCAAACGCCTGTTCCAGAATTTCAGCAGCCGCACCCACATTATCGTTCCGTAAATGCACCCTCGCCAGCAACACAAGAGGCTCCGCCGATTCCGGCTCCTCTTCCCGAGCCTGCTCCAGGTAACTCAAAGCAGCCGCTTCATCACCAACGGTCAAAAGAGCATGGGCATGGGCCAATCGTTGTCCCGCCGAATCGCCCGCCGATTCATGCAGTTGCGCCAACATTTCATAATGCACAGTCCGCTGCTCCGAAAAAATCGGCTGCGGATCAATCTCGAAAGCCTCTTCATACAAAGCCAGCGCCCGCTGAAGATGCTCATCATCTTTCGGGACAGGAACCAGCTCCCCGGAATTGGCATTCCGCCGCTGAAAATCAGCCATCACCGCCCGGGCATTCTTTTCGGCCTCCGCATAGAGCACCGTCGCCTTCGCTCCACGCGTCACATTCACATAATAGATGTGATTTATGATATCAACAGCCTTAGCACGCAACACGAAGAGCCCCGTGATCGCCCCGCACAACAGCACGCCCCAAATGGCAAACGTAATCAGCAACTCACGGCGGTTATGGTTTCCAACCAGTCGAATCATCGGCTAATCCTGAAATTGTGTAAGAACGGCTTTTGACCCTCTTCAGGCACACCAATCACACGGAACTGCACAAACTCGCCAGCTTTAAATATCACCGACGGTTCATTTCCGGAATTCCACTGCGCCCAGAGAACATCATTGCCCGTCCATTCACCGCTGCGCCATTCCACGTACAACTTCTGCCATTCGCCTTCATTAAGATCGATGGCAAAATTCAGCTCGCGGCTCTGCAGCTCCGCCGGCAGCATATACGGAACCGAATCCCACTGCATAGCCTGCGGATAGAACGACAAGTGCACCAGGCCAATCCCCTCAGTTCCCCCTTTGTCCATGCTCCAGTTAATCCGCCCATCCTTCATATCAGCGATCCCGAACTCCGCCACACGCAGATTCGTATTCATCCCACGATCAGCCGGCTGATGCCAAGTGGCCCCTTCATCCAGGCTGACCTTCACCGGCATATCCGCATTGAACGGCGTGAAATGACCGCGCAACACACCCGGCATATCACGGTGCAACTGGGGAATTTCCGTAGCAAAAGAAATCGGCCCCGGGTTTTCCGATGCGCTCGCCGCAACACGCCACGGCCCTACCTGCCAGGCATCATCCGTCGCAACGTCCTGAGGTACGGCACGGCCTGCTGTTACCTCATCAATAGTCGGCAAAACGTGAAGCGTATGCGACGACAGATCACCCAACACTTGCAACTGAGCCTCAAACGGCATACCCACATTATAAGACTGCCCCCACTCCAGCGAAGTGGCCAGGTTAATAGACCTCTGGAAATTCGGCAAATCAAAAGCGATCATGCTAGGCGTACGAGCCGTGTTATTCCCGGCATTCGCCTCTTCAATATCACGGTCAGAGTTAATCGTAATAAACAACTGGGTAAAGCCCTCAGGCGCAATAATCTCCTGCGTAACCGTAGCATATCCATCCACAAACTGAACGTAATCCACGGTAGACGTAGAAGCCCCGTCAAACGCCCGTTGCCACCCAAGCTGATAAGCCACCGGACGATCCGCCGGCATATTGTCATTGCTGAAAACAGCCGTAACGGTCACACTAGACCCCATCGATGCAAACGCCGGCGACACCTCAAGTTCATCCACCTTAAAATCACCAACGCCAATAACCTCAAACTCCGGCATAGCAATGTAATTATTCGAGTAATCACCTTCCACCGCCGTGCGACTCGAGTTCACCACAAGGAAAATATTATTATGCACCCCACGACTCGATTGCTCCCAACGGAACTGCACCTTGCGGCTTTCCCCCGGCTCAAATCCAGGAATGCGATAAGTTGAACTCTCGTTAATCGAAACCAGCTCCGTCCCCGTCGATGGATCATCCATCCGCGCGTGCAAAGGCACAATCGGCACAGACGTAGTACCAATATTACGCAACTCCGCCTCAAAAACCACCGTAGCACCGGAAAGCATTCTGTCACTCAAGGAATAAACCCGAGCCGTACCCGGAACGAACTCCAGGTCAGCAACAGCTTTGGCCGGCGGATCAAACGTTGCCACCGTATCAGGATTCGGCTCCTGCGAGGCAATCACTAAAATCTCACGATCCTCCGCATCCTCCGGCGGCGGCGGAAGACTAAACCAGGTAAAAGTCTCAGTAGTCCCCACATTGATCGTCGAAGGCACACCCAGCGGCTTGCTACCGGAAATAGCAGACAGCCGAACCGTCTTGCTGCTGGTCGCATCCGAAGAAGGCCGAATCTCAAAATTCAGCATAGACCTTGAACTGCCCGCAGGCACATTCTCCGCAGCACGAATCTCAAATCCATTATCTTCCAGCGACTTCAACGTAACCCCACCAGACCGCGGATCAGGCTCTCTCGGCCAAACCCGGCCAATCCCCCCACCATACCGCAGTTTGCCTTCATCTTCCCATTCCAGCATTGCCATCAGCGCACCGCCTTGGTAAGAAGCAGGCAAATTAATCTGCCATCCAGCATGGCGCGGCCTTACCTGCACCTCGGCCAGCACCTCATCCGTAGTCGCATCTTTCACCGTAAGCGTACCGGTAGACATCAGCGTAACCCCACTCTCCAGCCGCACCATTGTCCTGGTGGGCCGATCCGGATTCAGCCTGATATCATCATCCAATAAAAGCAAAGGCTCCACCACTGGAATCTTCAACTGCACCGTAGGATCACCCAGCAACAAATACTGGTCCGGAATCGAAGTCGATCTCGTGATGGCAAAATACATACTCTTCGCATAAAAAGTAGCCTCACCTGCCCGCCGCAGTTGCGCCCTCAACAGCGCCTCCATCAGGCTCTGCACCAGCGTGGAATGCTCATAAGGGCTCGCCCCCGCCACCGGACCAAACAAACCAATAGCTCCACCGTCCGGCTTCAAAACCAGCAGTTCACCCATAGACTCATTCACAGGCGGCATCGGATACGTAATCCAGGCATTATCACAGCTTGCACAAGTGACCAAAGGCAAACGCCCCCCATTTTGCACCCGCGGCAGATCATTCAGATGAAACAGCCGCTCATGAGACCAAAGATTTGGCCCCCCATGACCAAAGAAATTTAAAATCGACAAGCCATCATTAAACGAATCAACCACCGCATCCGTAGCCTGCCACGACCGCTTTTTACCCGGCACCCGCAGATACGGAACATACTCATAATCCCACTGCCGCAACAAGCTGTTATCCGCCGCCGGCGACAACGACTTCTGCACAATGTCCGACACTACATCGGGAAATTCGACGTTATCATCCATCACAAACAGCGTCCGGCGACTCCACTCCCCCGCCGGCTCATCCGCATACACTTCCATCTTGTTAAGATAACCCCGCAGCTCATCAGGCCCCCCCGCAGGAATACGACCCACCACAAAATCCGCCACGTTATCATCACCAATGGACGTCGCATATTTCTCATCACCTTGAATGGCGTCAGGCCGCGTAGCCATAGACGACGGCAACATATCACGCTGCACATTTTCCGGTCCCCGCGATGGATCACCGCGAAACGCACTCGCTTCACCCACCAGCGTCAAATACTCGGGCGGAAGTCCCTCTGCCCGATAAAACAGGTAACGCATGGCCCGCTGGATCGAAACTGGATCATGATTTCCAAAAGCAAAATTATCATAAATATCCAGAGTTCTAAACACCTGCACATCAACGCCCCGCGCCTCCTGCGTCTCCCGCAACTGCCCAACCGCCTCTTCCACCTCAGGCGCAGTAATAATTATCGACCGCGCCGACGCCATCTCCCGGATACTCAGCGGATCTTCGATGCAGTCAATATCGCTGACCGGTTCAGCATCATTCACATCAGCCAGGAGATACTGCACCTGCGACCCGCCCCCCGGCACGCGCCGCCCGTCCAGTTCAATTAAAACCGGCAATGCTCCCTGCATGTTAAACAAAAATCCATGCCGCGACAACGGGTTCGCCAGCTCAAGCGGGGCCGTCGTCACCGGTGCCGTTTCAAAGAAAAAACTATTCCCTTCCGGCACAGACAACTCCTGCGTCCTAACCGTCTCGATCAACTGAATCGTCACAGGCCGCTTATGGACGCCCTCCGGCGGATAATGCAGATCAAGAGCGACCTCATTAACACCCGGCCGCAGCGCCGATGCCGGCAATTCCAATTCTGCCGTACCCATCTGCGCTGACAGCGTCGTTTCCGCAGTAACCTGATCCGTGGTCACCATGACCAGCTTCGGCACCACCGGCGGAAAGTTTGAAAAGCCATAACGAACTTCAGCCTTCACCGTACCCGTAGAATCCGAGTTGTAAAAAGGCGGCATCGTTAATTCCAGGCGAACCGGTCGCCCCGTCGAAAGTTCCGCCCACGACCACCGATCATTCCGGGCATCTTCCCGGAGGCGCGGATTATAATCAATCAATTCCCGATGACGCAGCCGAAACGTCCCCGTCGTCTGAGGCTCATCCACCGAAGCAGCCGCCACCGACTCCACTGAATTCCCATTATTATAACGGACCGGGGCAGTCGAATCCCCCGCCCCCCGACCGCTCGTATCCACCCAGTAAACTTCCCGGCGCAAAATATCTTTTTCATCCCGGGCCACAGGCAGATAAACAGCCTCCCTCGGCTTATCCGGATCTGCAAGCACCGGAATTTCCCTCCCACCATGAAAAACCCTCCAGGCCGTCGCCGGCGCAGAGACTTCTCCCCCGGAAACTCCATTCAGATCATCCGCAGAAATCCGGTAAAAACCGCCCTTGTAAACATGAAGGCGAAACATATCCTTCGTCTCAGCCGCAGCCAGCAGACGGTCATTCCATGAAAGAAACGACTCAATAGGATCCCCATAATCCACGCTATAATAGTCCGGCGATATATCAGGATTAAGCAAAAGCGCCTTCGGCAACGGATCCGCGTCAGCATCATCTTCCTTCAAAGCAAACCGCTCAACCAACCCAGGCGACAACGTGCCGGTCGGCTGACCAATATTCAGCAAAACACTCGCGTTTTTGCATACCCACGTCCCATCATCAGTCGACGGCGCAGACAGCGTTACGGTCAGAGTATAAAGCCAATACTGCCGAAACTGCCCCAAATCACTAATCCGGGCAAAACTCTGCCGCAATTGGGTAGGAACAGCCGCAGTCGTAGTCGTAACTTTCCCATCCTTAACCAAAGCAAACTCCGCCGACTGAACATGAACCGTCGGAATCCGCCCCCGGGCCCCCGCCACCAGCCACGTCTGAGACCGCGGCCTCGCTTTTCCCCCCGTGCCAATATTATAATTATCAATATGCAGGTAAAAGCTGCTGCTCGTCGCATCCTGTCGCGAAACTTTCACCTCCGCAACCGGATAAGGCATATTACTCACAACCTCACCCACCGCAGCATCAGGCAAAACAGACGACACATCCTCCATCAAATTTGACTGCTCAACCACCTCAGGAGTAGCAACCGGCGTAGGAACGCTTCTTGGAATATCCGTAATATCCAGAGCATCACCAATCTGAGCAGAAGCCCCATGGGCCACCAAAAACAAAATGACGGCGAACAGCACACTGACAAACGGCAAAGCGCGCACCAGCACGCCCAAGGCATTACGATAAATCAACAGAAGGCTCCCCAAACAACGAGTCTTTTCTAAAAATAAAAACTACCAACAGATAAATTGTTCGATAGGCATTGCAAGTCAAGTCTGCATCGCCACCCGTGAAATAATCCCAACGGAATCCCACCCTATGAACTTTGAAGTCCTGACCCTTTTCCCCGAAATCGTAACCCCCTACCTGGATTCCGCCATGATGAAGCGGGCCACCGCAGCCCGGGCCGTAGATTTCACCGTAACCAACATCCGCGATCACGCTCTCGACAAACACAAAGTAACCGACGACTCCCCTTTCGGCGGTGGCCCCGGCATGGTCATGAAAGCCGAACCCATCGCACGCGCAATCACCGCCGCCAAACACCGCATGAACCCCGCCGCCCAAGTCATCTATCTCAGCCCACAGGGCCGAATCTGGAATCAGCCTCTCGCAGAAGAATTCTCCAAACTCGACAACCTGATCCTCCTCTGTGGCCGATACGAAGGCATAGACGAGCGAGTCATCGAAAGCCACGTCGACCACGAAATATCTGTCGGTGACTATGTCCTCACCGGAGGCGAACTCGGAGCTCTCATCCTCATCGACAGCATCACCCGCCTTCTCCCGGGCGTACTCGGAAACGCCGACAGCGCCCCCTTCGACAGCTTCTCCCACGACGGCCTGCTCGATTGTCCCCATTACACCAGACCCGAAGTCTGGGAAGACATGCGCGTGCCGGACGTTCTCCTCAGTGGACACCACAAAAAAATCGAAGAATGGCGCCGCAAAATGCAACTTCACCGGACCCGCCACCGCAGACCTGAAATCTTTGAGAAACTGGAACCTCATCTAAGCAAGAAAGACCGCAAGCTACTAGCCGAATCAGACCCGGAAAACACCCCGGCATAAGTTCGTCCAGACCCCACCCGTCCACTTTCTTGTCCCATAAAGTCCCGTAAGTACCCATACGGGAATTGCAGAACACACCCCGCCTGGTCTACAACCTTTTTCATCATGAAGACGATGATGACCCTCCGCAAAGCCGGCTTGGCGCCACCAGGCA
>CAYUGQ010000057.1:3179-15937 GCA_964444305.1 uncultured Candidatus Sumerlaeota bacterium | reverse complement strand
TTCGTCGTTGATGAACTGAAGCGGCAGAACGCCCATACCGATCAGGTTGCTGCGGTGGATGCGTTCGTAGCTTTCCGCCAGGACTGCGCGGACACCCAGCAGGGAGGGGCCTTTCGCTGCCCAGTCCCGGCTGGAACCACTGCCGTATTCCTTACCAGCGATGACGATGCTGGGTACGCCTTCATCGTTATACTTCATGGCTGCATCGTAGATGCTCATTTGATCCTGGCTGGGCTGATGGAGAGTGATTCCGCCTTCAGTGCCCGGGGCCAAAAGATTGCGCAGACGAATATTGGCAAAGGTTCCGCGCATCATGATCTCATGGTTGCCGCGTCGCGAACCGTAGCTGTTGAAGTCCTGTGGCTCTACTCCGCGTTCGATGAGGTACTGGCCGGCAGGGCTTGACTGAGCAATAGCACCAGCGGGGGAAATATGGTCGGTGGTTACGGAATCGCCCAGGAGAGCAAGAACACGTGCACCGGTAATATCTGAGACTTCGCCCGGATCACGGCCAAGGCCTTCGAAGAAGGGCGGACGCTTGATATAGGTGGAGTCATCTTCCCAGGCGAACTGGCTGCCTTTTGGCACAGGCAGAGCGCGCCACTCGGAACCACCATGGAAAACCTCGCCATAGGATTGGCGGAACATTTCGCTTTTGACACTGGCTTCCACCACGGCCTGGATTTCTTCTGCCGTTGGCCAGATATCGGCCAGCATTACAGGATTTCCGTCTTTGTCGGTGCCCAGGGGTTCTTTGGTGATGTCCATGTGCATATTGCCCGCAAGAGCATACGCTACGACAAGGGGCGGGGATGCAAGGTAGTTGGCGCGGACGAGGGGGTTGATGCGACCTTCAAAGTTTCTGTTGCCGGAAAGCACCGCGGCGGCGACAAGATCAGCACGGGTGACAGCTTCGGCGATGTCATCAGGCAGAGGTCCGGAGTTTCCGATACAGGTGGTGCAACCATAGCCGACCACGTGAAAGCCAAGTTTTTCAAGTTCGGGAAGCAGGCCGGCATCTTTCAGATACTCGGTAACTACTTTGGATCCAGGAGCGAGACTGGTCTTCACCCAGGGTTTCGCAGTGAGGCCTTTTTCCGCGGCCTTTTTCGCGAGGAGGCCGGCTGCGACAAGGACGCTGGGGTTACTGGTGTTAGTGCAGCTCGTGATGGCAGCAATCACCACGGCTCCGTGACCTATGGTAAATTTTTGTCCGTCACGGTCAATGGTTGCGGTATCGCTAAGACGACCAAGACCATTGAGGGCACCGCCGTCGTTCAGCCACTGACCTTTGACTTCTACGGGGAGGGGCGACTGCATTTCGAGGAATTCGACGAGGCTCCTGCGCCATGCCTGGCGGGCGTCGGTGAGCTCAATACGATCCTGCGGACGACGGGGGCCGGCGATGCTGGGGACGACCGTGCCCAGGTCCAATTCAACTGTGTCGGTGAACACTGGTTCGGTGGTGCTTGCATCGCGGAAAAAGCCCTGGCGGCGGCAGTATTTCTCGACAAGTTCAATCTGCTCCTCGGTGCGACCGGTGAAGCGCAGGTAATCGAGGGTTTTCTCGTCGACAGGGAAAAATCCGATAGTGGCGCCATACTCCGGTGCCATATTGGAAATGGTGGCGCGGTCGGAAACGCTTAGCTCGGAGAGGCCGTCGCCATAGAATTCGACGAAACGACCGACGACGCCCTTTTTGCGGAGAATCTGGGTAACGGTCAGCACGAGATCTGTTGCCGTGGTGCCGGCGGGGAGTTTTCCGGTGAGCTTCATGCCGATGACCTGGGGGATGAGCATGCTAATAGGCTGGCCGAGCATGGCGGCTTCTGCTTCGATGCCGCCCACGCCCCAGCCGACGACACCCAGGGCATTAACCATAGGGGTGTGGCTGTCGGTGCCGACAAGGGTGTCCGGGTAAGCGAGCATTTTGTCGCCGGCTTCTTTGGTGAAAACAACGCTGGCGAGAAATTCGAGGTTTACCTGGTGAACAATGCCGGTCTCGGGAGGAACAACGCTGAAGTTGGCAAAGGATTCAGCGCCCCAGCGGAGGAACGTATAGCGCTCCTGGTTTCGCTCGTATTCGAGACGGGTGTTTTCTTCGATGGCGTCTGGATGAGCGAACTTATCCACCTGCACGCTGTGGTCAATTACCAGATCAACTTTTTCGAGAGGGTTGATGCGCTCTGGATCTATGCCCATTTCGACGGCGGCATCGCGCATGGCGGCCAGATCAACCACGCAGGGAACTCCGGTGAAATCCTGCAGCAAAGTGCGCGCGGGAGTAAAAGCAATTTCCGAACTGGGGGTGGCTTTGGGGTCCCAGTTAATTACTGCATCCACGCTGTTTCGGGAGTAATCATCGCCGCAGTCGTGACGCAAAAGGTTTTCAAGCAGGATACGAAGACTGACTGGTAGCTTGGCGACTTTCTGTTCGCGGTCATCCCCGCTAAGCGCTGTTACGTCAAAATAGTCAAAGCTCTTGCCGTTCAGTTCAAGAGACTTGCGGGTTTTAAAGGTATCCGCGAACTCGCTCATGTGCACTTCTCCGTTGTATAATTTTGGGCTCGGCGCGACGGCGCCACTATTACATAGCTATACAACTGAAGCAAAAATCTTTCCTGACTAAGTTTACTGGACTTTAGAGGAAGATTAATGATGTTAGTGGGGCCGAAGACTACCAAACAAAGGCGACCCGGCGGGTTCATGGGCGCGCACCCGCCGGGTCTTGAGAGGAGGGGTTGGGGAACCCTCTTTGGGGAAAACTTTTGGCTGAGAATTACATGTTCATGTGGGTCTCAGAGCGTTCACCCTCGCCAGTGACTGGCGTGAATGAGGGTGAGTCGCTGGCGGGGAAAGAATCCTCACTGCTTTCATCCACTTTGTCGTGGTCGCGATGAGAGTCTTTATCCTTGGACGAATGGCTGCCGCCGGTTTTTTCTGCCAGGGTGTTGCAGCAATCGTTCATCATGGTGTTGAGGTTGTTGATACCCTTGGAGAAAGCGCATTTCCCGGTTGCTCCACGATAGAGCATTCCGGCAGACACTCCGAGCAGCATGGCGGCGCTGAGGAGGCTGCGGCTGCGCATAGCGGACGAGGCCAGCGTAGTGCCTGCAATCATACTGACAATGCGCTCGCTCTGACCAATGCGTTTAAATCCGCGGCTGTCGGTGCCGCCTGAGTTCATGCTTCCTTTATTAACTGTGACGTTTGACATTGTGGCCTCCTGAGGTTGCACGAGGCGTCGGCCTTTAAAGGGATTCCGCGCCTCGGTTTAGCTTGGCAAAATTTTCGATTCTGCCTCCATACATAGCAACCGGCGGGCCACTTTTGAATGAGTCCAATTGAGACCGTGCATTCTCTTGGAAATAATAATTCCGTGCGTAGATCAGATCAGTGTCGACTTGCACGCTAACAGGGCAGACCCAGGGCGGGAGTATAATCGCCCAGGATGACGCCGCACCGGGCTCCGGTCACACTGGGCAGATTACCGGGAATTCGTTCGAGGTGGGCATAGCCGAGTACGGCGAACCCTATGCATTCTCGGGATTTGCTGGTGATATTGAGGTTCAGGTTGTCGAGCGTAGTGACTTCGGTCGCTGGGGTGCCGCGCTGTATCCAAAGGCTGCTGATCCGCTGTGCGAGAAACGGGTTTTGCGCGCCGCCGCCGGCCAGAATCAGGCGGTCAATCTGGCCTCGAGGGATGATATATCGACGAAGGTTTTCCACGAGAGACAGGGCGGTAAACTCGGTCGCTGTGGCTATGAGGTCGTCTGCGGCCTGATCTGAGTAAGTGGCCAGGACCTGCTCGACAAACTGACGGCCAAAAAGTTCGCGTCCGGTGCTTTTGGGGGGCGGTGCGCTGATATAAGGTATGTCCATCCAGTTTTGAAGAATGTCAGGGATCACTTTGCCCTGGGCGGCGTATCGGCCGTCGGCATCGTATGACTGATTGTAAAAGTGGGTGACGAGGCCATCGATAATCATATTGGCCGGGCCGGTGTCAAAGGCGATGACTTCCCGGGCGGTGCTCGAAGGGGGGAGCCAGGTGCAGTTGCCGATGCCGCCGAGATTATGGACGACCACCCCGCGCCCGGGTTCGCTGAGCAGGTGATAATCGGCAAAGGGCACCAGCGGGGCACCGTTGCCGCCGACGGCCATATCGGCCACGCGAAAATTGCTAATAACGGGTCGCCCCGTAAGGGCTGCGATAACGGCCCCTTCCCCTGCCTGGAGCGTCGACGCAACCCAGCGTCGCTGGTGTCCCGCATCGCTTTCGGCCATGTGAGGTGCAATGTGATAGAGGGTCTGGCCGTGGGAGGCGATGGCGTCGATCTGGTCGAACTCACCATCCCACTGACGGGTGACGGCCATGGCGGCGTGGGCAAACGCCTGGGCGATTTCAAAATTTAAAGAGCAGGTGAGAGAGAGGGAATTCTTTTCGTCTGCAAAGACCTCGAAAATCCGGTGGCGAAGTTCGGACGGGACAGGGTATTCCGTGAATGCAAGCAACTGGCTGGAGAGGCGGCCGTCTTTGCATTGCACACGACAGATGGCGGCGTCTATGCTGTCGACGCTGGTGCCGCACATGAGTGCCAGGATGATGCGGGGGGGGCGGGCATCGGCAGAAGTTCTCGTCATGGGTCTGACCTCTCTAGCGAAACTGAGCATTTGACATGCACTGTGGGGTGGCAAAGTTCCCATATGCAACTACACAAGTTAAAAGAGATGCCATGTCGCCGAAAAAGCTAACCATTTTTTATTACATCAGTAGCCATGGCTATGGTCATGCGGCACGGGCGAGCCAGGTGATAGCGGCGTTGCCGTCGGATGCGCGGATTATTGTCCGCTCGGCGGTGGACCCCGCTTTTATCACTCGCGAAAGCGGACGGAAGGTTAAGTTCATTTCGGGTCGTTTCGATACGGGCGTGGTGCAGAAAGATAATCGCACACTGGATTGGCCGGCCACGTTTGCTGAGGCGCGTAAGGTGCAGCGGGATGCGGTCGGCGGAATGCTGGACGAAGTAGATCTGCTACGAAAACATCGGGCGGATATCGTGGTTTGCGATGTTCCGCCGTTCCCGCTGGAGGTCGCTCGTATGGCGGGGCTTCCGTCGGTCGTAGTGGGAAATTTTACGTGGGTGGACATTTTTTCCCGGGAAGGCAAAAAGCAGGAGGAGGCGCGGGACCTGGCTGAGATCTGGAAAGAACAATATGCCCTGGCGACCCTGGCTGTGCGGACTCCGCCGGCGTTTCCCATGAGCTATTTTCCTCATGTCAAAACGGTGGAGACTATTGCCAGGCGCGGGAAGAACATCCGGCGGGAACTCCTTCAGGAGCTGGGTTTGCCTCAAAACCAAAAGCTGGTTATGCTTTATTTTGGTACTTTTGGTGATGACGAGTTGGTGATTCCGGATGTGGAGGGCGTAACATTTGTGTCTATGACTTCCATGCCGAAGCCGGCGATCCAAATTGACCCCGACCGCTGGCATTTTCCTGATGTGGTGGCGTCTGCCCATGCGGTGATTGCCAAGCCCGGCTATGGCACGGTGGGTGAGGCGATGGCCAATGGCACGCCGCTGATATATAATCCGCGCACGGAATTTGCCGAGTATGCTGTACTGCGGGAAGCCATTACGGCTTGGGGCGGCGGGGTGCAGATGCCGTTGCGCAATCTGACCGAAGGGCGCTGGCAGGCTGCTCTCAAGGCGGCGTTTGCGTTGCGTCCAAAAAAGGTCATGTGTAATGGTGCGCGTCAGACGGCTGATGCGATTACGGAGCTGGTCTACTAGCGGCTGTCAGCTTTCATGAACCTCCGCCCGCAGACCCTGGCCGATGGTTTCGGCAACGGTCTCGCTGGCGTGTTGGGCTTCCTTTTGTTCCTCGATGGCCCAGTTGCGAAGCTGCTGTAGAAATTCGTGATGGGTCATGTCGTAATGTAGAGGCGTGACGGAAATTTTGCCTTGCTGGAGAACGAGATCGTCCCATTCGTCGCCGTCGGGGGATTGGATCAGGCGGTCACCGACGTTTCGGTAACAAACTTCACCATCGCATTCGCTGACGATACGGAACTGATCGACGAAAATAGAGCGTCCCATTTTGCTGATGGCTGTGCCGGCGATTTGATCTTCGGGGAGCATGGGGACATTGACATTAAGAAGGACACCGGGCGGCAGACCGTTTTCATTGACTTGGCGGGCCAGCTTCTGCGCGAAGTTCGCAGCGGCGGTGTAATCTGATTGAGAACGGGCGAGGCGGGTGACGACGTCGGTTGTGTGGGTGGGGGCTACGGTGCCGGCGGATTCTTCATCCAGAGGCGGCAGCCAAACGGCCTGGCTGATGGCAATGGCCGGGACGCCGGCCATGGTGGCTTCCAGCGCGGCCGCAACTGTGCCGCTGTAGAGTATGCTGGTGCCAGTATTCTGGCCGCGGTTTATACCGCTGATGACGAGATCGGGTGGACTGTCTTTCATGATGACGGAGAGAGCCATCTTAACACAGTCGGCGGGGGTGCCGTCGAGGCCATATCCCCAGGGTTCTTCTTCGCGGATATGCCGCCGCAAAGTTACATTAGAGTAAACGCTGATTCCATGGCCTACGGCACTTCGTTCTGTGCTTGGGGCCACCACAAGGGTTTCGGCAATTTGCGAAATCGCTTGATAAAGAGCCCACAAGCCCGGGGCATCTACACCATCATCATTACACAATAAGACTTTCATGCCATACGTGTACCGTCGCGGCGTGAGAGCTTTCAATCAGGGATGAAAAAAGCGCCCCGTTGCTGAGGCGCTTTTCATTAAATGATGCTCGAGTGGATTTCTATTCCGGGATTTACTCGCCGGTGGAATCCTGAGACGTAACTGGTGTGGGGTCTTCCTGAGTGGAGCTGGAGCTCGTGGCCGGCCCGGAATCTATTCCGACCGAAACCGCGGACTCCTCCATGTAACCGCCGGGGGTTACGGTGGTGCGGGTGTAGACGTCCATCAGTGTGCCGAAAATCAGTAGCGTCAGAAACAGAAGCGCGGCGAAGATGATCACATGGATCAGGCGTCCGCTGTAGCGCACGTGCATGAACCAAAGGGCTACCAGAACCGCTTTGAATGTTGCAATGCCGAGGGCCAGCACGAGGTTGATCAGGCCGCCGAAGTTATAATAAGCAACGGCGACGGTGATAACGGTGAGAACCAGCAGCGCAATAAATACAATCGTATAAGTTTTCACCGAAATGATATGATGCGCGTGGTGGGTCTCGTCTATTTTGTCTTCAGTGTGTCGCATGGTGGATGCTTGGTCAGTCATTTACGTGGCTCTTCCAGGGCTATATCTTACTCTTAATGGCGGTGAATCAGGTAGATCAACGGGAACAGGTAGATCCAGATGAGGTCAACAAGGTGCCAGTATAATCCCACCATCTCAACAGGGGTGTTCCACCTGGGGTTAAACTCGTGCTTGCGGGCCCGACGGAGAATCCAGATAATTAACCCGATACCGATGGTGACGTGGATGCCGTGCAGACCGGTCAGGCAGAAGTAGATCACGAAGAACATCTGAGCATGACGCTCAAGATAGGGGTCCTTAGCGAGCATTGCTTCGACCGTCTCAGGCGGAAGGGTATGACCCGCTTCGGCCTTGTTTACATCAAACTGGAAATTGGGACCGGGGATATAATTGTGGTTGTACTTGTCTGTCCATTCAATGCCCTTAATAACCATAAAGCCAAAAGCGCATATCAGGGTGAGAGTCAGGCAGGTTACCAGGCGTTTTTGACGGCCTGTCTGAGCACTGTTAACAGCCAGCGCCATGGTGTAGGAGCTGAAAAGCAGGACAACAGTGTTGATTACGCCCCATGAAACCGCGAGCCGGCCACTGGCCAGACCGAAGGCTTCCGGAAACATAACGTGATAGACTGTAAAGGCGAGGAACAACCCACCGAAGAACATGATTTCTGTGGCAAGGAAGACCCAGAGACCCAGCGAATGGGACTCGTCCTGCTGAGCCCGATCCTCAAAGTGATGGGCCAGATAGGGATCGTGATAAGTATGCCCCTGGGGCTCATTAACGCTACTTTGCGTGGACAACGTTGTCCTCCTCTTTGGTGTCTGCGTATTCCTCGAAGGTCGCGTATTCATACGGTCCAACGCCCACTACCGGAATCTCGGCGAAGTTGGTGGTTGGAGGAGGTGAAGAGGTCTGCCACTCAAGCCCTGTAGCTTTCCAGGGGTTAGAGCCGACAACCGGTCCAAAGAACCAGCAATAGGTGAGATATACGATGGGGAGCAGGAAGCCGAAGCCAAGAACCGAAGCCCCAGCAGTGGAGAGCACGTGGTAGACATGGAAGTCGGCGGTGTACTCATGGTAGTGGCGGGGCATGCCCATGTAACCCATCACAAACTGCGGGAAGAAGGTCACGTGGAAGCCGATGAAGATCGTGATAGCAGCAATACGACCCAGGAACTCGGGGTACATGCGTCCGCACAATTTCGGGAACCAGAAGTGAATGCCGCCCAGATAGGCCAGCATCATTCCGCCCACCATCACGTAGTGGAAGTGAGCCACCACGAAATAGGTGTCGTGAATGTGTACGTCCAGGCCAATGGCGGCCAGGAAGAGACCCGTGAGTCCACCGATGAGGAACAGGCCCATGAAAAACAGAGCGTACAGCATCGGCGTTTCAAAGGAAATGGAGCCCTTATATAAAGTGGCAGTCCAGTTGAAGACTTTGATAGCGGTCGGGATTCCGATAACAAAGCTAAGAGCGGAGAACACTACGCCGGCGTAGGCGGACTGACCCGATACGAACATGTGGTGACCCCACACGAAGAAGCCGACCATCGCGATGGCGAGAGAACTCATGGCCACAAAGCTGTAACCGAAGATATTTCGACGAGCAAAGCACGGAATGATTTCAGAGATAATACCGAAACCAGGGAGAATCATGATGTACACAGCAGGGTGCGAGTAGAACCAGAACAGATGCTGGAACAAAAGGGGATCGCCACCGAACGCCGGGTTAAAGACTCCCAGATTCAGAAGTCGCTCTACAGCGACCATTAAAATGGTAATGCCGATTACCGGCGTTCCAAGGATCATGATGAGAGCCGTTGCATAGGATGACCATACGAAAAGCGGGAGGCGGAACCAGGTCAGACCGGGGGCACGCATCTTGTGGATGGTAACAATAAAGTTAAACCCGGTAAAAATCGACGAAAAGCCAATAATGAAGACGCCGACGGCCGCAGAAACGACGTTGGTATTAGTCGTCGTACTGTAAGGAGTATAGAAGGTCCAGCCGGTATCAACGCCGCCGGCGATGATCGACCACATACAAAAGACGGAACCGATCATATATAGGTACCAGCTCATGAGGTTGATCTTGGGGAAGGCCATATCCTTCGCGCCGATCATCAGCGGAATCAGGAAGTTTCCGAGCATCGCCGGCACAACTGGCACCAGGAACATAAACACCATGACGATACCGTGAGCACTGAAGGCCTTGTTGTATCCATCAGCAGACAGCAGGTCGCCCTCGGGGGTGAGCAGTTCCAGGCGTACCAGAGCCGCAGCCAGGCCACCGATCAGAAACGCTATGGTCGTCGTGATGAGGTAGAGAATTCCGATGCGCTTATGGTCGAGGGTAAACAGCCAGCTCTTCCAGCCACCGGTCGCATTCAGGTAGTTTGGTTCCAGCATGGAGGCCTCAGCGGCCACCGAGCGGGTTTGTGTTGCATAGGGATTTGGGGCATCAATTGAACTCATTACTGTACTCCCTGCTGCTCACCCGGACTGGTTTGCCCGTCTTCAACCGAAGGATTGGGAGCTGGGCTTTCGCCAGCAGTCGTGGCAGCGTTACTTGACTCATTTGTTTCGTTTTCGCCGGAGGGGGTCTCAGGCTGAGGTGTGGCTTCTTCCGTGGATTGGGCTGGCTGTTCCTGGACAGATTCATCCTGACCATCTTCGATTGCAGGGGAGGCTTCCTCAGACTGTGGAGCTGCCTGAGCAGGCAGTGTCTGCTGCGCGGCGGACTCAGTCGTTTCGACGTTGTCAGCCGGTGGGGCAACCTGTCCCTGGCTTACGCCAACGGCTGGTGCGGAGACATTGGGATTAGTATCAGCTCCAGCGGGCAGCGTTTTGATGTAAGCGATGAGGGCGTTGACCTGCTCAGTAGAAACCATGCCTTCGAATTCAGGCATGAGAGGCTGATAGCCAGCCACGATCTTTGCCTGTGGCTTCAGAATCGACTCACGCAGGTAGGTATCGTCAGCGGTGACAATCGTGCCATTCTGTAGAGCGACCTGAGATCCGGGCAAGCCGTTCAAGAGCGGTCCACGGGAACCGGAGTCACCAGAGTGACAGGTGTTACAGGCGAGGCTGGTGAACAGTGCCTCACCAACTTTTTCGGGCGGATCACCCGTGTAACCGCCGAGCCACTTCTGGTAATCGCCCTGTTCCATGACGATAACCTTACCGATCATGGCCGAGTGAGAAGTGCCGCAATACTGGTTACAAAACAGGTGATAGACACCAGCGCGGTTTGCTGTGAAGTTCAGATAAGTGTACCGGCCCGGCATGACGTCCTGCTTTAGACGGAAGGCCGGGATAAATACGGAGTGAATAACGTCTTCAGAGGCCATTTTAAGGCGAATGGGGGTGTTGACCGGGATATGGAGATCCTGAATCTCGCGACGGCCGTTTTTGTGCTGATATTTCCACATCCACTTTTTACCAGTAACAAGAATCTCCATGGCATTGGGATCCTGTGAGACCTGGAGGAAATAAACGCGGGAGCCCCAGACAAACATACCGATAACGAGAAAGAATGGAATGATTGTCCACGTCAATTCAAGAGCCGTCGAAGTCTCTACGTGACGGGGCCGGTCGTTTCCGGGACGGCGGCGATACTTAATCGAAAAGTATACGATGGCAGCAGGAATGGCGATGCAAAAGAACGTCGACAATAACACCATGGCGATGTAAAAGTCGTCGACGTGTTTCGCAACAGTCGAAGCCTGGACCGGAAAGAAATAAAAATCTGTGGGAACCTGTGGATTCATGATCGCCTTTTGTTTCGCTACCTCTTACGTATTTGTCTCTGCCTTTTGACCGGGCTTGAAATCTTTTCTCAACATTAGAAACATGAAAGTTCCGAGACCCAGGAGGGTCAAAATGCCGCCAACCTGGACCAACCTCATCACCATCATGCTGTATTTCCCAAGGGTTGGATCGTAGTGAAAACACCAGAGAAGAACCTTCTCTACCGGTCCACCGATCTTTCCGTTGGAAGCTTCAGCCAGCCCCAGGCGCATGTCCTTTGGGCTGTATTCTATTCCAAAAAAATACCGTGAAACTTTACCATCTGGAGTCAGAAGAAATATGGCGCTTGCATGAGCATACTCTTCCTGCTTTTCATCCCAGGCATAGCGGAAACCGACCGCATCTGCCACTTTCTTAATGTTCTCCTCAGAGCCCGTCAGCCAGTGCCAGTGATTCTCGGCGCCCGGCTGATTAAACTCTTTAACAAACGTATTCTTTTTTTCCATTGCCAGATCAGGCCCTTCGGAGGGGTCGAAGCTCAGCGTGACCACTTCAAAGTGCTGCCCTGGCAACATTGGCACATCTTTCAACATCTTCAGACTGCGGGTAAGGCCTTGTAGCACCTGACCACACAGTGACGGACAACCATAGTAAACCAGGCTGAGAACGATTGGTCGTTCTCCCCCGTAATCGGCCAGGGTGACCGTGTTTCCATGCTCATCCGTAAATTCCACGTCCATGGGGACCTGGTTATCCAGCTTCTGATCGATTCCGATCTCTCGCAAAATTCCGGGCTGGTCAGTTGACTGCCTTTCACCGGCGGGTGCCGCTGGCGGTCTGTACTGCCCTTGAGCTGCCCCTCCTCCTGCGAGAAGAATTGATACGACCAGGGCCGTGGATAAGTGTTTGTACAACATCATCACTTCAGTGTCTGTAGATTCCAGAACGTCCTTCCACTGCTGCTGTCCTGGGGCAACCGTGCGCCATCAAGAGCTTCAGCAGTATTCTCCGGATTCTGCTCCCGGGATTGCAGCAAACCTGATGTCAATACTTTGCTAGTCGCAACTGCGATCGGTATTCGCACAACACCAGCTTCTTTGCTAACCCAGCTATAGCTTTCCAGCGCAGCGTTCTGTTCCTTCAGGAACTGGCTCATGTGGGCCGCAGGGTTGAGCTGCAGCACCGGCCCGGGGATTTCCTGAGGAGTCTGATCAAGTTCCAACAGCGGCGAGCGCTTTGCCAGAGCTTGCTGCATCTGCATTTCAGAAAAATGATTGAAATAGCCCCACACCGCAAAAGCGATGACCAGAAGCGTGGAGAAGATGATAGCCATCCAGATCGCGATAGTGGTAAATCGGGCGTCGGTCTTTTCAAACCGGTCCGACCCGGGGTCGCGGTATTGCTTGTCTTTATTAGTGTCCGCCACGGAACTCAAGAGCCTCCTGCAAATATGGATCGTTCTTAGGCAACAAGGGGCGCTTCACCAGGAACTTAAAGAAGAGTAGGAGCCACAGACCGCCGATACCGATGACGGAGATAACCGCCACTACGATACCCATGGGGTAGACCTCACTGCCATAGTTGCTGTGGCTGTTCGACGGGATGATCAGCCAGCAGATTTCGACGAAACGGAGGAACAGGATCCAGTAAGCCACTTTTACAAGTACGTGGATGTTCTGCTTTAATTTGCGGTTCAAAAGCAGGAAGAAGGGTGCAAAGAAGTGGAA
>CAYUGQ010000057.1:0-3079 GCA_964444305.1 uncultured Candidatus Sumerlaeota bacterium | reverse complement strand
AGCAGCCAGTCAACGGCGGCAAACGTCATCGTGAGAAGCAGCAGCAGCAAACCGCCACCGCTCCAGCGCTTCATGGAAACGCTCAGTTTGGGATCAATCCCTTTATCCTGTTTTGCCGACAGGCCGGACAGACGATAAGCCAGCCCGCCCCAAACCAGCGCGCAGACTGCGAGGCGCCCAAGATAAGCGGGAACGTTCAGGTAACCGGACTTGGCCTGAAGAACGGCGTCATTCTTAACGACGTCGGCGTGGGTCCATTCGTACAGATAAGGCATGCCAAACAAAATAACCGGCAGCATGAAAATCAGGGTCCAAATGACGGTGCGTGCGCCAGCTTCGACGATACGGCGGATCATTACACCCCAGGCACCACCAGTTAGGTGGGGCACCATCAGCCAGAAGAGGCATCCGGCGGCGATGTTAAACCAGAAAATAAAGCCAACCATATAGGACCGAAAAAACAGGGCCTTGTCGCTGGCCAGCAGAAGGATTGCCAGGGTAAGCACAATACCTACGGCGCCGGCGACCATCGCCAGTTTCGGCCATTTGCCTAGATCAGAGCTGTCAATTGTAAGTTTATCCAAGTTGTCGCTCACAGTTGCCCTCCAGACTGCGGGGCATTACTCATTGCCGAATCCTCATTTGCGTCGTTTCGTGCAGGAACAAGCTGTCCTGCCGTGGTCTGCATCAATTGCTCACGCATGGCCGGAGGCACATCAGCCAGCGTGCCGCGGCCTGCTGTCTGCAGTACCCGGACATAACTGACGATTGCCCAGCGGTCCCGCACGGGGAGCTGCTGATTCAGGCTGTACATGCGACCATATCCGTTTGTGATCACATCGTAAAAATGGCCTACAGGCGCGGTGGTCAGGCGATCATCCATAAAAGACGGAGGGCTCGGAATGCCGCGCTGAACAATCATGCCGTTGCCGTCGCCAAGCTTGCTGTGGCATGGAGCG
This sequence comes from uncultured Candidatus Sumerlaeota bacterium, assembly GCA_964444305.1. Classification (GTDB taxonomy): domain Bacteria; phylum Sumerlaeota; class Sumerlaeia; order Sumerlaeales; family Sumerlaeaceae; genus JAKFFN01. The sequence continues at coordinate 2,120 of CAYUGQ010000057.1, read as the reverse complement.
CAATAGATATTGAAGCGATCATGCCCGCGAGCGATAACCTCTTCGGTAATGCTTATGGGGAACTCTTCGACGAGCTGACCGTCCAACTTACCCGTATAAAGAGCGTCATCGTCACGCAGATCACCCCGAGACACAGTTCCCGGCTCGAGGGGACGCGAAGCACGCCCGTCGGCAAATAACTCGTTTTGTTCCAGCGGCTGATAATACGGCGCATCGCCCATCCTCTGTTGACAGCCTGTAAGGGCCAGAGCAGAAGCCAGCAACACAAGCTGGGCAGATCTCAAACTTCCTGTTCTCATTGTTGCCAATGCGGTTCTTTCTTCTTTCATCCGGTCAGGGAACAATTTCAGTCACCTCGATCGGCTTAAGACTTTGGAGAAATTCCCGGGTTGCTACCCGATCAAAGTTCTCGTCGGCTTCCTCAATGCAGAGGAAGAACCCGTCCGTGGTGACCTTCGAAAATGAAGGCACGTTAAACACCGGATGGTAATGCTTTGGGAAGCCGTTCATAAACAGCATGCCCAGGCCGGCTGTAAAAGCCGAAAATAGAATCGTAACTTCGAAGGTGATCGGAATGAACATCGGCCAGGAGTTAACAGGTCGGCCACCAATGTTGAGCGGATAATGCACAACGTTTGAATACCACTGCATTCCGAAGCCCACCATACCGCCAGTCAGGCCGGCGGCCAGGATGATCCAGGGCAGGATGGACCGTTTAATTCCCAGTGCATCATCGATTTCGGGGATAGGAAAAGGCGAATAGGCATCCGTCTTTGTATACCCCGCAATTCTTACCTGGTCGGCAGCGTCGACCAGTGCTTGCGCTGACTCAAACTCGGCAAGATAGCCAAACAGATCCGTGTCTGGCACGCCATGCGGATGTGTCGGACCTACTACGATACCCATTATTAATGGTGCTCCTTTGGCGTTACTTTCGCCTGTGGCAACAGCATACGAATTTCAAACATTGGCATAACCGGGAGGACTCGAATGAACAGCAGGGTAAAGACCATGAACTGACCCATCGTTCCGATGAACAACATGTAGTCCCAGCGGGTTGGTGCGTATCCGGCCCAGGAGGAGGGCAGGAAATCGCGGGTGAGGGTTACGGCGATAATCAGGAAGCGCTCGAACCACATACCGATGTTAATCGACGTGGAGATGATCAGCAGCAGCCAGATGTTGCTGCGAACCTTATTAATCCAGAGCATCTGAGGAATCAGCACGTTGGTCAGAATCAAGATCCAGTAAGCCCACCAATAAGGCCCAAAGGCCCAGTTCACAATAAAGGATCTTTCAAACGGACTTCCGCTATACCAGGCAAAGAACGCTTCGCAGAAGTAGCCATAGCCGACAATCAGCCCGGCGAGAAGCATAACCTTGGCCATGTTCTGCAGGTGGCGGTCAGTCATCATCGAATGAAGGCCATAGATCGCCCGGAGGGGAATCATGATCGTCAGCACCATCGCGAAACCGGCATAAATAGCACCAGCAACGAAGTATGGCGGGAAGATCGTATCGTGCCAGCCAGGCAACTGGCTGATGGCGAAGTCAAAGCTAACGGTGGTATGCACCGACAAAACCAGAGGTGTCGACAGACCAGCAAGAATCAGGTAGGCGATCTCATAGCGATGCCAGTGACGGGCACTGCCGCGCCACCCCAGGGCAAAGAAACCATAGATCACTCGTCCGAAGGCGTTCTTTACCCGGTCGCGCAAACTGGCGAGGTCAGGAATAAGGCCGATATACCAGAACAGCAGCGAGACGAGCAAATAGGTTGAAACAGCGAACACGTCCCAGTCGAGCGGGCTGCGGAACTGAGGCCACATCCGCATGGTGTTTGGATAAGGCAGAAGAAAGTAACAGAACCACGGACGGCCCGTGTGCAGGAGCGGGAACAAGCCTGCGCAGGCAACGGCGAACAGCGTCATGGCCTCAGCGAAACGGTTGATGGAGTTACGCCATTTCTGGCGGAACAACAGAAGAATAGCGGAAATCAGCGTCCCGGCGTGACCGATACCGATCCACCAGACGAAGTTGATGATGCCGAACGCCCATCCAACCGGGATATTATTACCCCAGGTTCCGATGCCCCAGTACAGGAGCCAGCAGATGGCAAA
>CAYUGQ010000056.1:11860-16359 GCA_964444305.1 uncultured Candidatus Sumerlaeota bacterium | reverse complement strand
AAAGAGCAGTCCATCAAAATCACCGCCTCCAGCGGTTTGTCTGAAGAAGAAATTCAGCGCATGGTCCGCGACGCGGAAGAACACGCAACAGAAGACGCCGCTCGCCGCGAAGAAGTCAGCGTCCGCAACGAAGCCGACTCCATCGTCTACAGCACCGAACGCGCCCTCACCGAAGCCGGAGACAAAGTCGACCCCGCCGTACGCTCACAGGTAGAAGATTCCGTCGCCGCCGTCAAGAAAGCCCTCGAAGGATCAGACATCCAAGCAATCAAACAGGCCACCGATGATCTGAAAAACCTCGCGCAAAAACTCGGCGAAGCCGCACAGGCCGCCGGTGCAGGCCCCACCCCCGGAGCCGCCGGTGCTGCACAGGCAGACGACTCCCAGGCTGAGCCTGAGGTTGTCGAAGGCGAAATCGTCGACGACGAAAAACAATCCTAAACACCAATGCACTATAACAATCACCAGCCGGTTCGGGAACCCTCCCGGACCGGCTCTTTTTTTTCAGCAAAACCCCCAATCCTCCATCCCCTCCACCCCTTTTCTCGAATATCCCCGGCTTGTTTTGTCTAATACAAGCCGGGCATGAAAAAGCGGCTGATCATATTAGGGTCCACAGGGAGCATCGGTACCAAAACCCTGGACGTAGTCTCGGATTTTCCGGATGAGTTTGAGGTCGTGGGCCTTGCCGCCAATGGCAACGTCGACCTTCTCGCCACCCAGGTTCAAAAGTTTCGCCCCGGTTTCATCTGCGTCACATCCCCCGAACGAGAACAAGACGGTCGCCAGCTCGCCGAAAGCGTAAACGCCCGATTCTTCGCCGGCGAACCCGGCCTCGTAGATCTGGTCCGCGCCTGTGATGCCGACCTTATCATGGTCAGCACCGTCGGCTTCGTCGGAACCCTCCCCACCATCGAGGCCATCCGCCGCGGCATGACCATCGCCCTCGCCAACAAAGAAGTCCTCGTCACCGCCGGCCACATCGTCATGGAAGAAGCCCGGGCCGCCGGAGTCGATGTTCTTCCCGTCGACAGCGAACATAACGCCATCTTCCAGTGCCTCGGCGGCTCCTCCGCCAAAGGCGTACGCCGCCTCATCCTCACCGCCAGCGGCGGACCTTTTCGCGGCTTCACCCGCCAGCAAATGGAAAATCTCACCGCAGCCGAAGCCCTCAAACATCCCACCTGGGAAATGGGCGCAAAGATCACCATCGACTGCTCCACCCTAATGAACAAAGGCTTTGAAGTCATGGAAGCCGTCCACCTCTTCAACATACCCGTCGATCAGGTCGATGTCGTCGTCCACCCCCAAAGCGTCATACACAGCATGGTCGAATACGTCGACGGATCAGTCATCTCCCAGATGGGCGTTACCGATATGTACTTCCCCATCCAGAATATCCTCCTTTATCCCCACCGTCTGCCCAACCGCTTCCCGCCCCTCGACCTCGCCCAGCTCGGCAAGATGACCTTCTTCAAACCCGACCGCGAAAATTTTCCCTGCCTCGACTACGCCTATGAAGCCGCCCGCACCAGTGGCACCATGCCCGCCGTCCTCAATGGCGCCAACGAAGTCGCAGTCGCCCGCTTCCTCGCAGGAGAAATAGGCTTTCTCCAAATACCCGAATCAATACGCCACACCATGGATGCCCACCAGCTCATCCCCAATCCCACCCTCGACCAAATCTGCGAAGCCGACCGCTGGGCCCGCCTGCAAGTCGAAAACTACGCCGCCGCACCCCATAGCTAATCCTTCGCCGCAACCAGGCCCATCGTCACCTCGCTTCCTTCCATCAATCTCCCCTGATAAATCTGATCGCCCCCTCCACGTCCCAGGCAAAAAACAACCCCTCGCCATCAGAATAACGCCCCCCATCGGCTGATCCGCCCTCCACCAAACTCCACCTTTCCGGTACACTCACCATCAACGGCTCACCCCCCGGCCTCTTCTTCCGAGGCGTCAGTGTCATGCCATCTGCTGAAACTTTCAGATCAAACACATTCCCCCTCACCGCGATGTTTGTCACCCCCAGCTCACCCCAGCTCTCCGGCACCATAGGGTTCAGCGAAAACCCATCCGCCGTCGGACGCAGCCCCGCAAACCCATCCAGCAAAACATGCGGCACCATCACACTTTCAAAAAACTCCTTATCCAGCCCCAGACCCCCCGGCGTCCCGCCGCCCTGCAAATTACCCGGCCGGCTTCCATCATAATACGCACGGTATCCTCCCGCCTCCACAACCTCCCCATACCATCGCGCAATTTCCATCAGCCGCCGACCCGCATCCTCCGCCCCGTTCACTCTCAGCCGCGCCAGGATGTCATGGTAAGAAAACCCCAGCACCGCCCCGCCATCCTGCACCTGATCCCCAAACGCAATATGATGAGGGCCATTCCAAAACCAGCCGTAATGCTCAATGTTACGCTTCGTCGTAGCCCTCGGTGCAAACCTCCACACATAGATGTCCGTCGTCTGCGACGTATCATCCGCCACCTCCCGCCTTCCATCCAGCCAGTCCATAATACTCCGCGCGCGCTCCTCCGTCGCAAAGCCATAAGCAATCGCTTCCAGGTTCAAAAACGTAAATCCATAATCCGCCTGGTTCCCCTCCGAATCCGGACCAAGCGTAAACCTTCCCGTCTCCTCATTCCAAAAAAGCTGGTTACCGTTCTCCTTAGCCATCTCCGCCTGCCGTTCCCAATGCTCCGCCGTGCGCAGCAGGGGAGAAGGCGCAATGTTCCATTCCGGCCTGCCCTCAATTTCCCGCTCCAGCTCCGCCATCCGCCGCGCTGCATGAAAATGCCTGATCGTAGCGTAAGAATCCGTCTGACCAAACGGCACAAGGTCCCAGTAGTTATTCCCCACGCCGTGCCCCCCGCGCATCGTCACATTCCCCTCCTCATCCAAAATCAATCCCGTCGTCCCCTCATGCCCAACCCACGGCATCTTCACCAGACCATCCTCATCCGTTCCAAACTCCATCTCCATAAACCCCATGGCCAGTCGCATCCGCTCAATATTCGCCCGCAGAAAGTTCAGGTCCCCCGTCCAGAAAAAGTAATCAATACACGCCGTCACATAAGCCGGATTGTTCACATTGTGCCGCGTATCAAACTGCGGAAAAATCCCCTGCAAAATCACCCGGGAACCCGTCGTCGCATTATCAAAACCAAGCCGGATTCCCGTAATCGTCTGATCCCGCCACTCCGGATGTCGATACATGGGAACCATGCTGTAGACCATCTTCTCCGACGCTGGCGGATCAAAATACATCCGCCGCCCCCTAGCAAAATCCGGCATCTCCTCCGACGTCCATTCCAGGAAAGGCCTCGCCGTCTCCGGATAATTCTCCGCCTTCCACCGCACCTGCATAAAAGGCGCCAGCATCGCATTATGACTTATACCCGGCACTCCCAGCCGGGCCCCCGGCTCCGCCAGCACCATCTCCCACCCCTCTTCCACAATATCCCCCCGCTCCACCCCCGTAGTCGGAAAATCATCCGGATTCGCAATCACATCCGCCCGCCACGGCAGACCAATCGTCTTATGAAAAGAAAAATGCCATCCGAAATTGAAAGGCGCCTGGTGCCATCCTGGAAACGGCCACCCCCGCTGATGCGCAATCGAACCATGCTGATGCGTCGCCACATACCCATCACCGTCAATGTCCCGCGACAACAGCGTCCGACGCCATCGCGGCAAAACCCGCCCACTCGTAAACTCCGGCCAGGCCGTCGGAGGCAGCAACCACTCATCCCACAACGTCGCCATCGGCCCCAAAGTCTCCCCGTGCAACCAGAACAACTGCCGCAAGGCCGCCGCCTCCTCCTCGTGCTCCGTAATACTAAACGAAGGAAAATCCGGCGCAATACCCGATTCCGCCCGCCCTTCCGAAATCGCCGCCAAGGCCACCAAAGCCACAAAAAAAGTCCGAGTAAACATACCCATCCCCTCCCTCCCTGGCCCCCTTTTGCCAACAGAAATCCGACTCTCCGGTCAATGTCCTGCCATAGCACCGACATCCAGCCAATTCTCGGCCCAATCCTTGCTCACTCCAGCCCCCGTTGACCAACATCCTGTCAGCAAATAAACATTGACCAACATCCCCATTATCGGCAACAGACGACTCAGAGTGAAAAATCTCCTTCGCCATATCACAGCCATAGTCTGCCTCATCGCACTAATCTGCAGCGGGCAACTAAACGCCTGCGCCTGCGAAATTGCGCCCGACCACTCCTGCGCATCCCATACCGCAGACACCACCCACAGCCATCAGCACGACGGCTGCGGCGATCACTCCACCGAAGACGATCACTCCCACGGCCCCTGCTCCTGCCCCTGCGCCAGTTGTCATGCCTGCAACCACATGCCCGTAACCCTCACCACCGCCCTCCTGCCCCGGCTGCAACCCCCTTACCTCGCCAACTTTATAGACAACAGTAGTCTCACTCCCCAGCCCGCTACAGAAATTTTCATCCCCCCAAAACTCGTCTGATTC
>CAYUGQ010000056.1:0-11760 GCA_964444305.1 uncultured Candidatus Sumerlaeota bacterium | reverse complement strand
CACTCCCACGACATCTCCTCCGATCTCGTCCCCATCACCCGTGCCGTTCGCGAAAATCTCGGCATCACCTTCGCCCGCGCAGAAATGCGCCACATCACAAACACAATCCGGGTACCCGGCCGCTTTGAGTGCCCCCCCAGTGCCATGCGCGATTATCATTCCCCCCTCCCCGGCCGCATCACACTCCTCGTCAACCAGTATGACCACGTCACCACCGGCACCCCCCTCTACACCCTCGATTCCGTCGAATGGCGACGCATGCAACAGGAATACATCAACGCCCAGGCCGAAGTCCTCGCCACCTCCGCCTCCTTCATGATGGCCCGTGTCGCACAAGATGGCGGCGCCGCCGCTGAAGAAGTCATCCATGCCCGCATAAACGCCGCCGACGCCCACATCGCCAGCGTCCAGGCCGCCATCGAAACCGCCAACGAACGCCTCGCCAAAGTTCAGCGCCTTCAGGAACTCGTCGGCGGACGCCTCTCCGATCTCAACGAAGCCCGCGCTCAGCTCGCCTCCCTCCGCAACGAACTCAGCCAGGCCCGCGAAGACCGCGCCGAACTCGAACAGCAAAAGCTCCAGCTTTCCACCCAGGATTCCGGCGCATTCGGCACCACCGAAACCCTCAAGGCCAGCGCCGCCGCCCGCCGCGCCGAATACCAGGCCGCCCAGTCCCGCCGCGACCTCCTCCTTCTCAATCTCCAAGCCATCGCCGGCGAAAGTTACGCCCGCCAACTCTCCACCGCCACCTCCACAGACACCTGGACCATCCAGCCGGAAATCACCATTCGCGCCACCGCCGAAGGCGTCGTCAGCACCGTCTCCTGCACCTCCGGAGCCTTCATAGACACCGCCGCTGACACCCTCACCACCGTAAATCCCCGCCGCGTTCGCTTCCGCGGCGTCGCCCTTCAGGCAGATCTTAACCGCCTTCACACCAGCATGAAAGGCACCATCATCAAACCCGGCGCCGACCGCTACAATCGCGAAGCCTGCATCCCTGTCACCGCTTACACCTCCCTCGAAGCCGACCCCCAGCGCCGAACCCTCGACATCGTCGCCGACCTCGAAACCACCCAGCCCTGGGCCCGCACCGGCGTCTCCACCGAACTCGAACTCATCATCGACGAAGCCACACGCCCCCAGCTCGCCATCCCCGTCGCCTGCATCATGCGCGATGGTCTCGACAGCGTTTTTTTCCGCAGAAACCCCGCAAATCCCGACGTCGCCCAGCGAATTAAAGCCGACCTCGGAATCTCCGACGGACAATGGATCGCAATCCATTCCGGAGCCAAATCCGGCGACGAAATCGTCCTCGACGGCAACTACGAACTAAAGCTCGCCACCTCCGCCAGCAGCACCAAAGGTGTACACGTCCACGCCGACGGCACCATCCACGAAGGGCCCCACTAAACCCACATCATGCTAAAACACGTCATTGCCTTCTCCCTTCGCCGCTCCGGTCTCGTCCTGGCTGTCGCGCTGCTGCTGCTCGGCTTCACCGCATGGAAAACCCCTCAGATTCCCATCGACGTCTTCCCCGAGCTAAACGCCCCCACCGTCGTCATCATGACCGAAGCCGGTGGCCTTGCCGCCGATGAAATTGAGCGCACCATCACCTTTCCCATCGAAAGCGCCGTCAACGGACTCACCGGAGTCCGCCGTGTCCGCAGCGCCAGTTCCCTCAGCCTCTCCATCGTATGGGTAGATTTCAACTGGGGTGAAGACATATACCGCGCCCGCCAGCTCGTCGCCGAACGTCTCGACACCGTCCGCGACGTCCTTCCCGTCAGCGCCCACGCCGAAATTGCCCCCTCCTCCTCCGTTACCGGCGAAATCATGCTCATCACCCTTTCCTCCACCGACGGTTCCGCCACCCCCCTCCAGCTCCGCAGCTTCGCCGAATTTGAACTCCGCAACACCCTCCTCAGCGTCCCCGGCATCACCCAGGTCGTCGCCATCGGCGGCGAAATGCCCGAATATCAGATCAACATTCACCCCGACAAACTCCTCCTCTACGGCCTCGCCGTACAAGACGTCACCGAAGCCGCACAAAAAGCAAACAGCATCGCCGCCGCCGGATACCTCCCTAATGTCCAGGGCCAGGAACTCGCCATCCGCCAGACAGGCCGCATCCGCAGCATAGACGACATCCGCCAGACCATGATTCGCTACGAACAAGGCGCAGCAGTCACCATAGCCGACGTTGCCGACGTCACCCTCGCAGCCGCCCCCCAGCGCGGCACCGGTAGCCAGTCCGGCCAGCCCGCCGTCGTCGTCAGCATCCAGAAAGCCCCCGGCGCCAACACCCTCCGCCTCACCGAAGCCATAGATGCCGCCCTCGATCAAGTCGATAAAATCCTGCCCCCCGGCATGGCCATCAATCGCAACGTCGTCCGCCAGTCAGACTTCATCCAGATCTCCATAGACAACGTCATCAAAGTCTCCCGCGACGCAGCAATTTTCGTCGCCATTATCCTCATCATGTTCCTCATGAACGCCCGCACCACCCTCATCACCCTCTCCGCCATCCCCCTCTCCATCGCCGTAGCCCTTCTCACCCTCTCTGCCCTCGGTCTCACCATCAACGTAATGACCCTCGGCGGCCTCGCCGTCGCCATCGGCGAAGTCGTCGACGACGCAATCATCGACGTCGAAAACGTCTTCCGCCGACTCAAAGAAAACGCCCTGCTTCCCCAGCATCTGCAAAAATCTCACGTCCAGGTCGTATTCGACGGCAGCAACGAAATCCGCTCCTCCGTAGTCTTTGCCACCATCATCGTCGTCATCGTTTTCGTACCCCTCCTCTTCCTCCAGGGCCTCGAAGGCCGCTTCTTCCAGCCCCTCGGCATCGCCTACATCGTCAGCATTCTCGCCTCCCTCGTCGTCGCCCTCACCGTCACCCCCGCCATGTGTAAAATCATGCTCCGCCCCAAAGCCCGCCCCACAAATCACAAAACCGAAGGCACCCTCATTCGCGCCCTCAAGCGCATATACCTGCCCCTCCTTCGCCGAGCCATCCATCTGCGATATTTCGTCCTCGTCCTCGCCGTCATCGGCACCCTGCTCGCCCTGGCCCTCGAACGAACCTATGGCCGCGATTTCCTACCCGAATTCAATGAAGGCAGTTTCACAGTATTCCTTTTCGCCCCGCCCGGCACTTCCCTCATCGAAAGCGACCGCCTCGCCCGCGCCGTCGAACGCCAGATCGCCGAACTCGACGGCGTCCGCAGCGTCGTCCGCCGCACCGGCCGCGCCGAGCGCGACGAACACGCCGAGCCCGTAAGCACATCAGAAATCGACGTCGCCATTCTCCCCGATCACGACCGCGACGAAGTCTATCAACAGCTTCAAAAAATCATAGATGCCGTCCCCGGCGTTACCACAGAAATCGGACAACCCATCCAGCACCGATTGTCCCACATCATCAGCGGAGAAACAGCCGCCCTCGCCATCAGTGTCTTCGGCGACGACCTCACAGTCCTCCGCGCCGCCGCGAAAGAAATGGCCACCGCCCTCGAATCCGTCCCCGGAGCCGTCACCCCTCGCTCGGCTGAAATTCTTATGGACTCCATACCCGTCGAATACCGCCCCGCTGATCTTGCCCGCTATGGCCTCACCCCCGCCGCCGCCGCCGCCCAGCTCGAAACCGCCTTCGGTGGAACAAAAGTCGCCGAAGTCAACGAAGGCACCCGCCGCCTCGATGTCGTAGTCCGTCTTGATGCCGATTACCGCGCCAATATCAGCCAGCTCCGCGAGTTCGTCCTACAAGGCGCAAACGGCACCTTCGTCCGCCTTTATGAAGTGGCCGACATCGGCCTCGAACAAACCCCCAACCTCATCGTCCGCGAAAATGCCCGCCGCAAAGCCGTCGTCACCTGCAACGTCGCTCCCGACAGCAACATGGGCGATCTCGTAGAAGCCGCCCGCAAAGCCATCGAACCCATAGCCGCCCGCCACAGCGTCACCACCCATTTTGGCGGACAATTTGAGGCCCAGCAATCCGCCCAGCAAACAATCCTCATCCTCGGCACCATCTCCCTCCTGGCCATCCTTCTCCTCCTCAACTGGGCCCTCGGCTCCTTCCGCGCCGCCCTCCTCGTCATGATCAATCTTCCACTCGCACTCATCGGCGGCATCCTCGCCATCTTCATCTCAGAATCCCCCTCCGTCACCGCCAACGCCGCCGCCCTCTTCGGCCTCGGGGAATATCAGGCACCCGTCATCTCCATCGCCAGCCTCGTCGGCTTCATCACCCTTTTTGGTATTGCAGTCCGTAACGGCATCCTACTGGTAAACCACTACCAGGATCTCATACGAAACGAGAAAATCAGCGTGCATGAAGCAGTCATAAAAGGAAGCAGCGAACGCCTCGCCCCAATCCTCATGACCGCCCTCACCGCCATCCTCGGCCTCATACCTCTGGTAATGGCCGCAGGTGAGCCCGGCAGCGAACTCCTCGCGCCCCTCGCCGTCGTCGTTCTCGGCGGCCTCATCAGCAGCGCACTGCTCAATCTCTTCGTCGTGCCTGCCGGATACATCGCAGTTTTCGGGAAAAAATCTCCCGATTATTTTACATCAAAGCTCCGAAAGGAAAACCTCTCATGAAACACCTTTTAGCACTCCTCGCCACAGCCCTCATCATCGCCGGCTGCGAATCCCAAAACAAGCCCGAACGCTTCCGCGCCGACGCCGACAGCCACGCCGGCCACAATCATGATCATGACCATGATCACGACCATGATCACGATCACCACCATGACGGTGAACATCTCGAACTCGGAACCGCAACCACCGCCGGCGTAACTTATGAAGCCATTCAAATTGGCGAGCTGGACGAAGAATCCCATGAACAAGTCATTGAAATCGTTCTCGCCGAAGGATCACCCCGCCCCGCCGCCGCCCGAATCTGGATCGGTACCGAAGACGCCGAAGGCAGCGTCAAAACCCGCGCCGAAGGATCCGGCAGCGTGTTCGATGTCCATGTCGAGCTTCCCGATCCTCTCCCCGCCGATTCCCGCCTTTGGGTCGAGATAGAAAATGCAGAAGGCGAATCTGCCACATCATCCTTCGAACTTAAGCGATAATCGACATGCAGCAAAAGCCCCCCGCCAGACCAGGACGCACCTCATCCATTATCGGAATCATCCTCACCATGATAGTGATGCTTACGGCCGCAAAAGCCGAAACCACAACCACACTCTACCTTAATGATTCCAACACCACCACAGCGAAATCTCCTGCCCTGGCTCTGGATGATACGTCCGCTTTAACCACCACCACATCCCTCACCACCGGCAGCGGACTACTCATTGCTGACGCCCCCATCTACTGGGGGAACGTCAGCACCCGTGGGGGCTATTCTCTTCAACAGGTTATAAACATCGCCTGGAAACAAAACCCCACCTGGGCAAAATTTTCCGCCAGCCATATGGCCGCCCATTCGGCCCTGCTGGAAGCCTGCGCACTGCCAAATCCGGAAATCGAAGGCGACATCGGACGCGAAAGTTCTCGCGCCGGCGACGGCAGCCGCACCGCATGGTCCTTAGCCTTCAGCCAGCCCATCGAAATGCCCGGGAAACGCCGTGCCCGCCAGGCCGAAGCCCTCGCCGGATTTCCCATCGTCCAGCAGGAGGCCGCCGAATTTGGAAACACCCTCCGCGCCAGTGTGTGCGAAGCCTATTGGATTGTCCAGTATCACACCGCCATAGAGCAGATGCGCGAAGGACAGGTCACCATCGCAACTCAGCAGTACGATCTCGCCCAAAAGCGACTCGAACTTGGCGATGCAGGCCGCATTGAACTCCTCAATGCCCGCGTCGAAAAACTGAAAGCCCAGCGCGAATACAACATCGCTCGCCGCCGACATCTCGGGTCCATGGCCGCTCTCAATGCCCTGTGCGGCGGAGCCCTCGGATCCGATTATAAACTGGCCACATCCTTTCCCGTCAATTATGCCCGCCCCAACCTTAACCATGCCGTCCAAAAGGCCCTCACTCAGCATCCCCGCCTGGCCGTACTCGCGGCCCAGCTTGAAGAAAAACATGCAGGCATCGAACGCCAGCGCCGCGAATGGTGGCCCGATGTCCGCGTCGGCGCCCGTCATTCCCAGGAGCTGGACACCCGCTCAAACGCCCTTACTGCCGGCATCGAAATTCCCCTCTTCAATCGAAACGAAGGCGGCATCGCCCGCGCCCAGGCCGAAGCCCAGCGCGTCTATGCGGAAATAACCATCGCCTACAACGAACTCCGCCGCGACGTCGAACAGGCATATCAATCCCTTCTATCTGCTCAGGAAGAAATTGGCAGCTATGATAATGGCCTGCGCTCCGCCGCCGAAGAAGCTGTCCAGCTTTCCTGGGAACAGCTCAGCCTTGGCGGCGGCGATCACCTCGAAATCCTCATGGCCCGCCGGCAGTTACTGGAAATCCAGCAAGGGTATATCCAATCCCTTTATGACGCCGCCATCGCCAAAACCCAGTTCGATCGCGCTGTCGGTCAACCCTGAGCTGGTCAGAAAGCACCACTTCCACAAAGCTGCACTTTTCATTAAACAATAATGAAATTTTCTACTTGCACGGTGTGACTGTAAGGACAAATCGTTCAATTTGCTATGGAATCCCCATAGTAGAGCAGTTGGAGAAAGCGGAACACATCAGGCTTGCATCCCCTCCAATGGTCCACACGATGAAGAGTTGTAACCTTGAAGGAATGGTATAAATGGGGTATATTGACGACGTTCTGAACACCGCAATTCAGAAGAACCCGTCACAAAATGAGTTTCATCAGGCGCTGGAAGAAGTGCTGACCTCACTGAGGCCAGTGCTGGCGCGGGAGCCAAAATATCGCAAGCACAACGTGCTGGAACGCCTCGTCGTTCCCGACCGGATCATCCTCTTCCGAGTCGGCTGGATCGACGATAATGGGAAATACCAGGTCAATCGCGGCTATCGCGTTCAATTTAACAATGCCATCGGACCCTACAAAGGCGGCCTCCGCTTTCACCCCAAGGTAAACACCGGCATTCTGCAATTCCTGGGCTTTGAACAGATCTTCAAAAATGCCCTGACCAGCCTCCCCATGGGTGGAGCCAAGGGCGGCGCCGATTTTGATCCCAAAGGCCGCAGTGACAACGAAGTCATGCGCTTCTGCCAGTCCTTCATGACCGAACTTCATCGCTACATTGGCCCAAACACAGACGTCCCCGCCGGAGATATCGGCGTGGGAACCCGCGAAATCGGCTACCTTTTCGGACAGTATAAACGCCTCTCAAACGAATTCAGCGGCACCCTCACCGGCAAAAGTTTCGGCTGGGGCGGCTCCCTCATTCGCCCCGAAGCTACCGGATATGGCTTGGCCTACTTCGCCCAGGAAATGCTGGACGTCCGCGGCGAAGATCTCGAAGGCCGGGTTTGCGTAATTTCCGGTTCCGGAAACGTTGCCCAGTACGCCATCGAACGCTTCACCCAGATGGGCGCAAAATGCGTCAGCGCGTCCGACAGCAGCGGCACCATTTATGACGCCGACGGCATCGACGAAGAAAAACTCGAGTTTCTGAAATACCTGAAAAATGTTAAGCGCAGCCGCATCAGCGAGTACGCGGAAAAATTTCCCACGGCCCAGTTCCTCGAAGGCAAAAAGCCGTGGTGCATCCCCTGCGAATTTGCCTTCCCCTGCGCCACGGAAAATGAAGTCTCCGGGGAAGATGCAAAAGAGCTCGTAAAAAACGGCTGCCGCCTCCTGGCCGAAGGGGCCAACATGCCCACCACGCCCGAAGGCGTGGACGTCCTGCGGGAAAACAGAGTTCTGTTCGGTCCGGGAAAAGCCGCCAACGCCGGCGGAGTCGCCGTGTCCGGCCTGGAGATGGCGCAAAATGCCCAGCATATCAACTGGAGCCGCGAGGAAGTTGACTCCCGACTCCGCAGAATTATGCATTCCATCCATGAAACCGCCCATCACACAGCCGCCGAATATGACGACCATGAAAACTACCTTCTGGGCGCCAACATCGCCGGCTTTGTCCGCGTTGCCGATGCCATGATTGATCAGGGGATTATTTGATCCGCTGACAGCCAGTTTTTCCTTGCCACGCACAGAACCAGTTATTAGACAGCCAGCGACGCATTAAGTTGGCCTTGGAAAATCAACTGAGAATGTGTCAAGGCAGACCGCGGCGGCGCCAATCGTCCGGTCCATGCGGGGTTGGGTCCTACAACGGGGCAGCAACCGACATGATCAATGGCAGCTCCGCGGAAAATCTGCGGGCAGATGAGACGTCCATCTGCCCGTTTTTTCAATCTTTCACGATTCTTGCAAGGATCATGCACGTCTAAAATATTACACTTCAGGAGCATGAACCACATGAAAACTCGCCAACTTGGCAACAGCGATATCAACATCACCGCGGTGGGTTTCGGCTCGTGGGCAGTCGGCGGGGCCGGGTGGTCTTACGGCTGGGGACCCCAGGATGACAAGGATTCCATCTCCGCCATCCATGCCGCCCTCGACGCCGGAATGAACTGGATCGACACCGCGGCCGTCTACGGGCTCGGCCACTCTGAACAAATTGTCGCGCAAGCCGTTCGCGAGTACAGCGGTTCCAAACCCTACGTCTTTACAAAATGCGGCATGGTCTGGGATGACAAAAACGAAGTCACCAACCACCTAAAAGCTGACAGCGTCCGCCGGGAATGCGAAGACAGCCTTCGCCGGTTAAAAACTGACGCTATTGACCTGTACCAGATTCACTGGCCTCTGCCCGATGAAGACGTGGAAGAAGCCTGGACCGAAATGGCCAAGCTGAAAGAGGAAGGCAAAGTGCGCTGGATCGGGGTCAGTAATTTTAGCGTAGAACAGATGAAACGGGCCCAGAAGATTGCCCCCATCACTTCCCTCCAGCCCCCCTACAGTATGCTGCGCCCCTCGGTGGAAGAAGAAATTCTACCCTATGCAAAAGAGCAGGACATCAGCGTGATTGTTTACTCGCCCATGCTAAGCGGAATGCTGACTGGCGGGATGACAAAAGAACGGGCGGAGGCTCTGCCGGAAACTGACTGGCGCAGCCGGAACAAGGAATTCCAGGAACCAAAACTCTCGCGCAATTTGGATCTCGTAGAGTTCCTCCGGGAAATCGGCCAGCGTCATGGCAAGGGTGTACCGGCGGTGGCCATCGCCTGGACGCTTCGCCAGGAAGCTGTAACCGGTGCTATTGTTGGTGGACGCAGCGAAAAGCAGGTGGTCGGCGCAGCGGAGGCGCTGGATTTCCGGCTGTCGGATGGTGAAATTCAGGAAATTGCGGAGTTCATCCGCACCAGGGTGAACGTCGCCTAATTTTTCACCGGGCAAAATGTTTCCCCCGGAGCAGCGGCGTGCCCCGGGGGATTTATAATCCTGACTTTTTAAACAGTGAGCCGTTTTGCACGCTGAGTGCTGACGGCGCAGGACGGTGAACTGATGGAATTGAACCGGCCATAAAGACAGAATCCAGTCGAAGTTCGCCGCGGAAACTGCTTGAGGCTAGCTCTCAGCCACCTCGCTGCAACTTTGGTAACTCAATAGGGATCCCCTCCTTTCTCAGCGTTAAGATCATCTACAGTGGCGCTTTGGGGAATTTCCAGTAAAATTGCACTTATTTTCACCCGCAACCCATTTCAGTCGAGGCAGACAGCATGTCGAAAGTTGTAAAATGGCGGCGAATCGTCCTCGCCGCCATAGACGCCCTCATCGTAGCGGCCGCTCTTTGGGGCGGTTACCTGCTGCGTTTTGCAGAGGTGTACAATTTTAATATTAACCAGTACATGCTGGTGGTGCCGTTTTTTATTATTGTGCGCCTGCTCATGTTCTGGGCTTTTCGTCTTTATCGCGGGGTGCTCCGCTATGCAGGGATGGGCGAGATGCTGGCGATTGCTTCGGCGGTCATTGGCGGCACGATTGTTTTGGTGCTTTTGAATCTTGGTTATCAGCGTCTGCCCCTTGCTGAATGGTTTCCGGGTTACTCGAAGTATTTTCTGATTGATTACTCCCGTACGCCGCCGGGCCCGTTTCGGGTGCCCATGGGCGTGATTGTGGGGGAGAGTTTTCTGACGCTGATGGCGGTGGCCATTGTGCGTTTTTCGCGGCGGATCGTGATTTACCAGGCGCTGATGGTGGCGGAAGAAACGGGAGCGCAGCGGCCACGGCGACTGGTTATTGTGGGTGCGGCGGATCTCGCTGAGGCGGCTCTGCGGCAGATTCAGGCCAGCCCGACACGGGCGTGGAAGCCGGTGGCGATGGTGGATGATGAGCCGGAAAAAATCGGTCTGCATATCCACAGCGTGAAAGTTGAAGGGACTGTTTCTGATCTGTCGCGGGTAATCCGCAGGCACGAGGCGGAAGATGTTTTGGTGGCGATGAGAAATATTTCGCCGGAAAAACTGCGCGAAATTGTTTCGGCCTGCTCTGACGCAAATGTGCGATTCCAGATTTTGCCGAGCGTGCAGGATGTGATGAGCGGCCGGGTGAGTCTGAATGAGATTCGTCCGGTGGAAATTGAAGATCTGCTGGGGCGGGATCCGGTTAAGCTGTCGTTGACGGACGAGCAAAATTACGTTCGCGGAAAAACGGTGATGATCACGGGGGCGGGAGGGTCTATTGGGAGTGAACTTTGCCGGCAGTTGCTTCAGTTGGATCCGACCCGGATTCTGATGTATGGGCATGGCGAAAACTCAATTTATGAGATTAGCCAGGAGCTGTCCCGGCAGGGCTATCAAGACCGGGTGGTTCCGGTGATCGGGGACATTCGCGACGAGGCCAAGCTGCGGACGGTCGCAGAGAAGTTTAAGCCCCAGATTTTTTTCCACGCGGCGGCGCATAAGCATGTGCCTTTGATGGAGAGACATCCGGAGGAGGCGGTTAAGAATAATGTGACCGGCACCCGGAATGTGGCGCGGATTGCGGACGAGTCGGGCGCTGAGCGGTTTATCCTGATCAGTTCAGACAAAGCGGTTCGGTCGACAAATGTGATGGGTGCGACGAAGCGGCTGGCGGAAATGATTGTTTTTTGCCTGGCCCAGGAGTCGAAAACTCTTTTCACCGCGGTGCGTTTTGGGAATGTGCTGGGGAGCCGTGGCAGTGTGGTGCCGTTGTTTCGCAAGCAGATTGCGGATGGGGGACCGGTGACGATTACGAGCCCGGATGTGACCCGGTATTTTATGACGATCCCGGAGGCTGTTTCGCTGGTTATCCAGGCGGGCAGCATGAATCAACAGCGTCGCCTTTTCCTGCTGGATATGGGCAAGCCGGTGCGGATAGTGGACTTGGCGCGGAACCTCATTCGTTTGAGCGGGTTTGAGCCGGACCGAGATATTGAGATTGTGTATACAGGTCTGCGCCCGGGCGAGAAGCTGAAGGAAGAGCTGCTGACGGCGGGGGAAAACGTGAAGAGCACGGGTATTGGCAAAATATTTATGACGGAGCCGGAGACCTGTGAGGCCGAGACGCTGATGCGAGAGCTGGACGTGCTGGAGTCGCTGGCGATTGAAAACCAGGTGGAGGAGCTTCGGGTGAAGCTGCGGACGCTGGTGCCGGATTATACGCCGGAAGGCTAGTGGCTCGTGTAGTTGTTTGAGTTTACGATCCTTGTTTAATTTCTGCTGACTGGTGATGCTTTAATAAAGGTGCTTCGCCGGCGAAGCTGTTGTGCTTCGTTTGTGCTTCTGGTGCTGCTTTAACGGCAATCAATGAGTCTGCCTGTGGATGCTTCCCACAGACGGCGAGATGACA
>CAYUGQ010000055.1:0-16439 GCA_964444305.1 uncultured Candidatus Sumerlaeota bacterium | reverse complement strand
CTGTTCCAACAGACCCTTCATATCCGGGGCCGTCTGGTGTTTCAGCCAGATGATTTCAGACTTCTGCTCAGAGGAACTCAGGGTTGGCAAAGACTTTAAGTAATCGCTGACAATGCTCAGATTATCCGGCATGTCAGTAATCGTAAGCTGCAAAGTGTTCGGGTCATACCAAAAGCGGCGGCCTTCAGCGGCAGCGGCTTCCTCACCAGACTGTGAGTACAGAATGGTTTTCACGACAGTGACGATGCTCTGTGCCATGTCGCGGGCCTGCTCGACGTTTTCAGGACCGATCGGCTCCCGAGGGATCAAGCTGTAGTTCTGAACAGCAAGTGTCTGATCTTTCAGCTTGGTCAGGAAGTTCTTATCCAGCAGAAGCTGTTCGATCCGCGCGATATTGTCCGGCGAATCTTTAACGATAAGATCATCGCCATCGACCAGCACCCGGCGGTCAAGATCCCAGGCTGCGTCGGAATTAACCTTAACAATAGCCTCGACGAGGGCCTTGATCCGATTACCTTCTTCAGGACGAATCTTCCAGTTCTTGAACACAAGCTGCTCAGGTGCGTCAACCTGGAGGTCTTTCAGGAACGCCTCGATCTTGCTGAGGTTTTCATAGCTGTCAGTAACGATCAGCATATTCTCGCGATCGTCCAGCAGCAACTCAACGTTGCGCATAGGCGGCAGACCCTCAGGTCCATACAGGTAGCGCTGAAGCGTGCGGTTTTCCAGCAGGGGCTTAAGGCGGCGAACCTGATCCGGGGTGAGGTTGTAGAACTTGTTGTGCAGATCAGTGGTAACAGAGACCACGTCCCCGGTACGATGCCATTTCAGCCCGATCGGCAACAGCACGATATCAAGAGCATCCTGCAGATTGGTCGAATCGAACTTGGCAGTAATGCGCAGGTCGGGATCAACACCATCAGCGATATAGAAGTTAATATCAGTGATAAACGACATCGCCTGAAGGAAATCCACCAGGGTTTTCTGACCGGCAGAGTCATAGGTCACACCGGTTTCCAGCTTATTGGTGGCACCGATTTCCTTCTGAAGCTCAATAGCGTTGTGCTGATGCTGCTGCACCCATGCTTCATACTCACCGCGAGTCTGTTCGATATACTGAATAGCGCGCGGATGGTTGGAATCGAGCGTCAGAGCGAAATTCCAATGCTGAACGGCAACTTCCAGACGGCCGGCCTGATAAGCCACGAGGCCCTGCTGGAAAGCAGCTTCGGCGTCATGAGCATGATGGGCGGCGGCGATCCCACCCGGAGCCAGAGGCTGCAGGGATGGACCCTCGGCACGGGCCACTTCGATCCGACTGACATACCGCATGGCTTCAGCGTTTTCCGGATCTTTTTCCAGAACTGCTTCGAAAGTCGTAAGAGCTTCACGGTATTGACCGGACTCAAACTTGCTGCGCCCTTCCGTCAACAGAGACCCGATTCCGGAATCCTCACGGGTGATCAGCGGCGGATTCGGAGCGGTCGATGTTGTCGTCACATCCAGAGACGTCGCTTCCGCTGCCGTATCACTGGCACTGCTCAATGAAGCCGCTGCCGTGTCCTGAAGAGGTGCCTCAGGAACGATCGACGGAAGCGCATCGCCTTCGGTAGCAGCCGGGCTGGCAACAACTTCCGCCTGAGCTTCACCAGCAGGCGCATCGGTGGCGACTTCTACGGCAGCTTCAGCAGTCGCATCAGCAACCTGGCGGCCCTGCGCACTGGCCTCTGAAATCTGCTGCAGATCATCGTTCAACTGATCCAGGTTGAGCGCAGGAACGCTTGTCGTGGACGAAGCAGACGCTTGTTCCAGCTTCCGCTCGGTGCGCGACATATAATTTTTGGCCTCGCGGTAATCAGGGTTAACGCCAAGAGCCTCTTCAAATTTGGCTTTCGCCTCGGTATATTTACCAGAGTTATAAAGTGAAATGCCTTCATTGGTCGCCGTCACGGCGCGGTTAAACTGCTTGCGCTCTTCAGCGGCGGAAGCAAGACGCTTGTCCTCCTCGGCTTTTTTCTCAGCTTCTTTGGCAGCCTTTTCCGCCTCTGCAAGCTGACGAGCCTCTTCGGCTTTACGCTCCGCCTCAGCTTTGGCAGCCTTGCGATCTTCTTCGGCTTTCTTCGCAGCTTCCGCGGCCAGTCGCTTTTCCTCGGCCTTCTTTGCAGCCTCAGCAGCCTTGCGTTCTTCTTCAGCCTTCTCGGCAGCAAGGCGCTCAGCTTTTTCGCGCTCAGCCTTCTCGGCCTCAGCTTTCAGAGCTGCAATTTCTTCCGCTTTACGCTTTTCTTCCTCGGCCTTAGCCTCAGCAGCCTTGCGCTCATCTTCAGCTTTCTGCGCAGCTTCCGCAGCCAGACGCTCTTCTTCAGCCTTTTGAGCGGCAGCAGCGGCTTCGCGCTCAGCCTTCTCTTCGGCCTTGCGTTCTTCCTCAGCCTTACGGGCGGCGGTCGCAGCAGCCTGCTGAGCCTGCACACCCGCATCTTTCAATGCCAGGCTGGCTTCAGAGACCAGCTTGCGAGCAGAAGACTCGCTCTGGGTATTAACGCGCTTCGCAAGAATTCCAAGCCGATCCATGGCCGTTTTACCGGCATCGACCGCTTCCGGATCAACACTTTCCTCAGCCACAGGCTGTTCAGCACTGGCCGACTGAACCTCTTCAGCCTTCACTGCAGCCTCAGAACCATCCAGCGAAACAGCGATGGAAACCGGTCGGGAGAACGAGTTAGACGCCCCCAGCGACATGGATCCCCTGCCCGCAACAGACACAACCTGGGCATCACTGGAGAAGCTCTGGGTCAGTGGTGCAGGGGTGGCATTGGCGCGAACAGCATCAATGGTCCCAACAACATCAACCCGGCCCGCGCCAGCAGCGCTCCCGGCAGGAATCTGGGCAGACAGAGCGTCCGGCGCAAACTGAGCCCCGCTTGACCGCTGTTGAATTTCACGAAGATACTTCTGAGCTTCGGCATTAGCCGAATCCAGCTTTAGAGCATCGCGGAAATAGGACTGGGCAGTGATAATCTCCCCGTCACGGTAGGCGCGCCTTCCATCTACCAACAGCCTCGTAAGCTGCTCCGTTGCGCTAATCCCACCCGCAGGACTCTGCGGGGATGGCTGACCGCCCTTTTTACTGGCGGCAGTGGTTTCGGCATCAGGCTTGCTTATATCCTGGCTGGTTGTTGTCGTGGAGCGCACATGGGAGTCACCCGATTTTACATCGGCACAGTAGCCCGCCATGCCCAGCGGCACGAACAGAAAAAAACAGAGCGTAAACTCTCGGCGAGTCTTTAATAGCATCTAAGGGACCCTTCTCCTCTAGCGATGCTCAAAATGCTAGTCATCATGAATTTGGTGGCCGGTCAAATCCCGATATCGCATGCTGCGACGCGGTTTTCAGCCGGTTACCCTCGGCAATTACGGCAGTTAAAGTAAAACCCGGTTTATGAACGCAAGTAAAAAAACACGTTTTTACCCTGCAATCCGATCAACCCGGCTTTTCTCAACCAAACGCAAATTCCCCCGAAAGGGAAACCGCTTGTCGTTCTTTCAAACGGTGTTCGTCAACCGCAAATTTGTGGCAACGGGAAAAATTTTCGCAATCGCCTGATTCCCTTATTCCTCAAGGCGACGCGAAGGAGCAGTTTTTTTCCTGGAGAAGATTCGTCCCATAATCATTGCCTGCCACAGGATACCCGCCATTAACACTGCCGGAAATGCTATGGGGTATTGACTCAGCAACGGCACCCCCGCCACCAGAAAAGTCGCCCCCATATAACTGGTGATTAAGATCATAATCAATCTTTGCAGCCACATGGCCAACACACCAGTCACCAAACCCAGGGCCAAGATAGCTCCGCCGGCCTCCTTCGAAAAAACGAACTCCGTCTGGTTCATATCCGCATGAACCTCAGCGGCCAGCCGCCCCAGCAGCGCCCCAAACAGAAAACCAATAAACGCGAAAACGAAATTCGTAATGGCTTTCACCATAAAAAACGCCGCCAGAGCCCCCACAGCGCTCGTACCAATGGTTATCATCAGGCCGAAATCGCGATCGACCTTCAGAATAATATTGAGCACTTCCCCCACAAAAAAGCCGAAGCCGGTACCCAGCGCCAATGAAAACACGCGGGTACCGGCCCTGAAAATAATCCAGCCAAACAACAGCAACACTGCCCCCAGTATAACAAAGGTCAGGTCCGTACTGGTATAGGCCGGCAGTTCAAATGCAAGCTGGTCTGTCACGCGGATAATGCGCGATGCTGATTCTTCCACCAACTCAGCGTTTAATCAGGCGGTCCACCGACCAGGTTCCGCCACCAGTGCCAATAAACAGCAAGGAAATCGAAAGGTACAGCAGCGCCATTTCCTTCATACGAAACGGATCTGTCGCGTGAATCATAAAGGCCGCGACGATCATGGTGCAGGCAATCAAAAATGCCGCAGGCCGGGTAAACAAGCCCAGAGCCAGCAAAATGCCGCCAATAAATTCGGCGAGAATCGCCGCCCAGCCGAAGCCTTCCGGAAATGGAAACTCCAGGCTTCGCGCCGCCCCAATGGCCTTGCTGGGGTCTTGCACCTTACCCAAGCCATGAGCAAAAGCCATGGCCAGACCCGCAAATCCCCGTAATACCAGCAGTCCAACATCTGAATACTTGTTACCTGTTCCCGTTCCGCCGAACAAAACTTCTTTAACGATCACCGATGTGATTCTCCTGTGATGAGGTTTATTTCTCTCCCACAATGCGGCGCCAGTCCGCTTGCAGGGCATTGTTTTTATCCTGGCACTTGGTCACGGCCTCTGGCAATTCATTCTTTGACAACGGACTTTGCGAAGTGTCTACCACCATAAAATAAAATTTAATTTTAGGCTCGGTTCCGGACGGCCTGGCCACGACCGTGCTCCCATCAGCCAGTGCGAACAAAAGAACATTGCTAGACGGAAGACCAGGTCCGGGTGTGGTTTTCTCTTCAATCATATCTCGCACAGTATCATCTTTAATATCCGTAACGGTGCTCACTTTGATCCCCGCCACTTCCCGCGGCGGATTCTCTCGCAGGGCGTTCATCATGTCCTTGATCTCAGCCATGCCAGCCAGGCCCGGCCGCGTCAGGCTGATCTGGCTTTCCACATGAACGCCATAACGGCGATAGAGCTGGTCTAGCAAATCGATCAACGTCCAACCCTTGGTCTTGGCCCAAAGAGCCATCTCCGCCGTAACACACGCCGCCACAACAGCGTCTTTATCCCGTGCGTGCGTACCGACCAAATACCCATAACTTTCCTCGCAACCCATAAGGAATCGCTTAACCGGCTGACCGTCCGGCCCCGGCTGTTCATATTCCCTCATCAGGCTGGCAATATGCTTAAAGCCCGTCAGGCACTCCCCCAGGTGAACCCCATATTCCTGCGTGATAGCATTCATTAAGTCTGTGGTCACAATCGTTTTCACGATCGCTGCATTTTCCGGCATACGATTCTGTTCGCGCAGAGTTTCACACATATACCAGGTCATCAGAGCACATCCCTGGTTGCCGGTTATCATCCGGTATTCGCCATTATGCTTCACCGCAAAACCCAGCCGGTCCGCGTCGGGATCCGTCGCCAGCACAATATCCGAATCCGTCTTTTTTGCCAGTTCGATTGCCATTCCTAGAGCCGCTTCTTCTTCCGGGTTCGGGCTCTGGGTCGTCGGGAAATTGCCATCAGGGATTGACTGTTCTTCTACGATATGAACATTGGAAAAGCCCCACTCGGCGAGCGCCGGAGGCACCGACCGCATGCCCGCCCCGTGTAGCGGCGTATAGACGATGCTCAGCTCTCCCCCTCGTAAATCCGTAAGTTCATTGCGCAGCCGCACCCGCTGAAGCGCATCCAGGTAGGCACGGTCCACCTCTTCGCCCAGCAAGACAATCCTGCCCTCCTGCACCGCCTGATCAAAATCAGCAATTTTCACCTGCTCCATACTGCCCACGCTGCGAACCTGATCAATAATAGCACGATCATGAGGCGGCAACACCTGCGCCCCGTCGTTCCAGCTCACCTTATATCCGCTATACTCTTTCGGGTTATGGCTGGCCGTTACGACAATGCCCGCCGTGGCTCCCAGGTGACGCACCGCAAAGGAAAGCTCTGGCGTAGGGCGCATATCCTTAAATAGATAGGCCCGCAACCCGTTCCCCGCCACCACCTGGGCTGCCACCCGTGCAAAGACGTCGCTGTTGTTTCGATTATCATAAGCAATCGCCACCGAACCAGCCTCCGCCTGTGAGCCCACATACTGGGCCAGCCCCTGCGTCGCCTTGGCCACAACCACCCGGTTCATCCGGTTAGTGCCCGGCCCCATGATTCCGCGAAGGCCCCCCGTACCAAAATCCAGTTCCCTGCCAAAGGCTTCGTTAAACTCCCCGATAGATTTTTCATCACCCGTCAGGGCTCGCTCATACAGGGAATTAGCTTCTTCAACGATGGCCGGATCAGCACCGGCGATATAGGATTTCAGGCGTGCAAGAACGTCAGGATGAAAGTTGCTCGTGGCAGTCACTTATGGGCCTCCGGGTGAATTGATAATTTTCTGTAGTGGCTGAAAAACTAATCAGTGATTCAGGGCTGCAAAATCTCGTCGACTGTTACAAGAGTAAAGCCGCGATCTCGCAATCCTTTTACAATCTCCGGTATGGCATCTGCCGTGCCTTGTTCGCCCACATGCATCAGAATAATTGCTCCATCCAGATAACCATCCGGGTCAGAGCTGGCATTTGGCGGATTCAAAACCCTGTTCGCCACAAACTCAGCGCTCTTCGTTTCTCCAACAGAATCATGGCTGTCGTGGGTCCAGTAAATAGAGAGATACCCGGCATCCGCCGTCGTGCGCAAAACCTGCCGGTTTCGATCTCCAAACGGCGGCCGCCAGTAGGGCTTCGTAGGCAGCCCTGTTATCGAGGAAATAGCATCATCAGTTTTCGCCAGTTCGCTCCGCATCTCCTCGTCTGAAATTGACGTAAATTTCGGATGCGACCAGGAATGATTATATATGCGAAAGCCAGCATCGTGGATCTTTCGGGTTTCTTCCTTATATTTCTCCGCAAACTGTCCTGTTGCAAAGAACGTCGCCGCCGCGTTGGCTTCGGTCAGATTCTTCAATAAATCATCCAGACCCGTCGCCACTCCCCCGGCATCAAACGTAAGAGCTACCTGTTTCTTGCCGCGCACTCCGCGCCATATCTCGCGAGCCCGCTGCCCCTCCGGATCACGGACAATATCCAGCGACGGCGTTGTCTGGGCCAAACGCGGAACCCGCAAAACCTGCCCGCTTCGCAGTTGAGAAACGGACAGATTATTTAGCGCCAGAATCTGATTATTAGAAACACCAGCCGCCCGGGCCAGATGAGCCAGCGTATCCCGAGAATCCCACGTATAAGTCGTAAGGTTGTTCAGGTTAATGCCACTTATATCCGCTTGAACAGGAGCATCACCCGACGTATCACGCTGCGCGCTGCGTCGGGGCTGAGATGATTGTGTAGACTGCGGTGCCTGTTGTTGCTGCTGACGCTGCTGCGGTTGCTGCGGCCGCTGTTGCTGTGGATACTGTGGCTGCTGGGGGTACTGCGGCTGACGCGGATAATATTGCGGCTGCTGCTGAGGGTAATAATATCCCGGAGGATATTGCTGCTGCTGCTGCGGATAGTAATACCCCTGGCCTTGCACAGATGACGAAACTATCAGGAAAACAAACGCGCTTCCCATGACGCCTTTCAGTTTGTTGGCAGGGCGAAGGAAATTGCTGGACTTCAACTTAAGATACATGGTGAACTTTTTCATGTTGTTTGGACACCCAAAATTTGTATTGTGATGCAAAATGAATGGAAATCATGGAGCGGGCGAGTTTCCTCGCACAAAATATGTGCAAAGAAGTAGAAAATTATTGCATGTTCTGGTCAGTTAGATTTTCATAACCGACACAAAGCATGTTTTCGCCTGCTGATTGCTCCATTGTTGGTGTAAGTTCTTTTTATTGCAGTAATCACTTATTTTGTTGCAAACCTTATACTTAACAAGTTATCTTAATGCGAAACAGATAAATTACTTAGTCTGCCACCTATGGATTTTGAAGGAAGATTTGTCAGCCCTGACGATTTAGTTTCAGTTTTACGCCGCGTAAGCGATGAGTCGCTTTCGGGAGTGATGATTCTGCGCTGTGGCGTCATGTCTGTCGCTACATTTTATTTTTATAACGGACAGCTTTCCGGGTCCGAAAACCCCGAACGCCATCGCCGTCTGGGTCGCATTCTTCTGAACCGAGGGCTCATTGACCGCTCCGGCTTAGACGAAGCTCTCGCATATCAGGCTGACTTCGCTCCCGGAACCCCCATCGGCAAAGTCCTCGTTCACCATAAAAAATTATCCCAGGACGAACTGGCGGAGGCAGTCCGCATACAGATTGAAGATGAACTCGCATCGGCTCTGGATTGTCTGGATGGATTTTACCAGTTTAATGCCACGCAATCCAACGAGGGCGAACCTCCCCTTGTTCTTCTCGACACGAAAGCACTGCTGGACGAAACAGTGGGCCGCCAGAAAGAATGGACCCAGATTCGCGCCAAGGTCCCGAACGACTCGGTGATTCCCAAGGTGGTCAAGCTGGATGGCCCTTCTGACCGCGAGGTCCTGCATCTGACCACCCGCGAGTGGCATGTCCTCTCATTAATTAATGGCTACTATGATGTCGGCTGCATCTCCGTCCGCAGCGGCCTTGGCCGATTTGAAACCTATAAAGTCCTCGAAAACCTTCTCACCAGCGGCGTCATCCAGTTATTGCAACCGAAAGAGCCGGTCAACCAGCCAGCCATGGACGAAGAAGGCAATGCCATGCCCCCGGCCGATAACAATTCAGACTCACGGGCGGCGGGCTCCTCATCCAGCCGATGGGGCAGCCTGCTGGCTCGCCTGCGAGAAGATGGCGATAACGGCAACGGCACACGCTCACCCGACACCACCATGCTACATTTCGATTCTCCCGTCTCGTTCCTGGCGGAAGTCGCAAACCAGGTGCTGGACAAGCTCATGACCAACCCCGATTTTGTGGCGAACACCTCCGACGAACGCCTGGCGGAAGTCTACTGGCGGCAGGTATTAATGACGTTCCCAAAGGCCGATTTAGTAGCAGCCCGGATGAACATCATGGATGCCACTGATTTCGACCGCTACACCCGCACCCTCGGTGTCGACGGTCCCATGCACTCGATTTATCTTGATACGGTCGACGCCCTCTCGCGGTTCATCCGCACTATTTATCTCCTGAGCGCCCAGCGTCTGGGGAGCAAGGCTGCGCGAACTCTCTTTGTCGATGTAATGGAAAACATAAAAAGCAGATCAACAATCGCCAATTCTGAGAGCTTCTTTTTCAAAGAGCTGGCCGCGGAGGTGCTGGCGTGAAGATGCAACCGGGAATCAACGGAAAGAAAAACAAGCATATACTGGTGGTGGACGACAGCGCCGCAGTGCAGGAGATGTGCCGCAAAGTATTGTCTGAAGGCGGGCACAAAGTCGAAGTGGCCAGCAACGGCGTCGCCGCCCTGACTTACCCCGATCTCGACAAGATCGACCTCATAATCATCGACACCCATTTGCGGGATGTCAGCGGAATCGACACCGCCCGCCAGATCAAAACCGACGGCGAACTCTACGAAAAGCCCATCCTCCTGCTCGTTCCCGAAGACAAGGCCTCTCAAAATGAGAGCGTCGAACTGATGGGGGCTAATGCCTGGTTAATGAAGCCTTTTGATCCTGCCACCTTGCTGACCAAGGTTAACACTGTTTTAGAAGAGCAGGAGATCACCCGGCAGACCCGCGAACATCTGCAACGCGCCGCCGAACGCACCATCACACGCCTGGCCGAGGAACATATCAAGCAGGCCGTGGAAGAAAAAACCCAGCTCATGGTGGAGCGCGCCCTGCAAATGGTCGTGAGCCAGGTCGACCGAAAAGCCCGTACCGAAGTGGAAACCCGCGTCACAAACCTGACCACGGAAAAAGAACAGGAACTGGTAAAAAGCACCGTACAGGAAGTGGCCCGCAGCACCATAGACAAGCTGGCTGAAAAGCGTGTCGTCGAGGCCATGGAACGCATCCTCGCGTCGGAAACCGAAAAGATGGTCCGGCGCACTGCCGACGAATTTTTCCCTGACCTCATCCGCGAACGTATTTCCGAAAGTCTTGAACTTCTCCTCCCACGCGAAGTTTCCCGCCGCGTACAGAAGGAAGCCGAAGACCTCGTGCCCGACGTTTCCCAGCGCCTGGTGACCATCATCAACACCGCAGCCGAAAAAGTTGTCCCGAAGCTGTCTCGCGATATCGTAAATCGCCAGGCCGAAATAACTGTCGCCACCGAACTGGACAAAAACCTGCCACGCCTGGTGCAATCGCAGGTCTCTCAGGAAGTAGAACGCCTGGTGGCCCAGAAAATGGAACCTCACCTGAGGGAAAACGCGAAAGCTCTCCGCCGGAGAATTACCTTCTTCATGCTGATCTTCATCCTGATTACCAGTGGACTAGCCGCCCTGCTGGCCGCAGATTATATGTTTGGACCCTTCCTGCAGCGCCCATCTGCAACCGCCAATACGAATCAGCCTAATACCATCACGGCCGGCTCCGGCGGTTCTTCAGCCCAGGTAACTGACAACAGCGCTGGCGATGACAACCAGACAAGCGTTCCCGGCTGGCTGCGGAGAATCCCCGGATTAAACTAATCAACCTCTGGCGGATCCGTCAGCGGCAGATCCACCACAGCACTGGTGCCATCCGCCCCACTTTCTAAAATTAAATCACCGCCCATATTAACCGCAATCGTCTTGCTGATAGGAAGGCCGAGCCCCGTACCATTACGCCGCGTTGTGTAGAAAGGCTCAAACGCCCGCGACAGCACTTTGGCCGGCACGCGAGGCCCTGCATTTCGAATCCGTAACTCCGCCCGCCGACGCTTTTCTCTTAAGGACACATAAATCTGCTTTTCGCCGGAAACGGATGCATCCCGCGCGTTTAAAAACAAGTTTAACAACATCTGCCGAAGCGCCCGACTGTCCGCCTTCACCCAAAGTGGGGTGTCCGGCAACTCCAGCACAATCCGAAAATCATCCTCCGCCCCTTTCCGCATCAGTTGCACCACCCGCTGCACCTCCTCCCCTACACTAACCGGCTCCCCCGACACTTCCTCCGGTGCCCGCGACAACGACAAGAAGTGACTCACCAGTTCACTTAATCGACTGGTTTCCGCAATTATATCGGCCGCATTTTCCCGAAGCTGCGGATCGACATGACCCGCCTGAGATTCCTCCGCCAGCGCCCGAATAATGGCCAGCGGATTACGCAGTTCATGAGCCATGCCTGCCGCCAGAGCGCCCATAGCCTGCACCCGCACCCGCTGCAGGGCATGTTGCTCCAACCGTGCCACGTATCGAAAAGTCCGGTACAGCCAAACCCCAAGAAGCAGCAAAGCCACAGAACTGAACAGCCACAGCCGCAAAACCTGCTGCCGCACCCGCCGCATACTTTCCAGGTAATCGGCGCTGATGCTTCCCATGATAGCACCCACCGTCGCTCCCCGGTCATCCACAATCGGTTGATAATCCCGCTGAAAGTGCTCCCCCTCCCACTCATAAAGCCGCGTCGTCGCCTGCTGTCCCTCCAGTGCCGATCCCAAAAAATCCACATCAATAGAAAATGGCAGCGGGTCCCCCGTCAGAAATCGAAAATTACTGTCCGCCACCACATTGCCCGACGGCGTAAGCAAAAGAATCTGCGCCAGGCCGCTCGCCTCTTTAAGGCTCGACAGCTTCTGCGCCAGATTTTCATAAGCCGACGTATCAGGAAAATCATCCAGCAGTTCCGCCTGCGCTTCCGGTGCCAATAAGGCCAGCTCCTGCAGAAACACCGGCACATCAGGGCCTCCCACCTGTTGCGCAGCCACACGAGTAACCGACCTCACCCGCCGCGTCAGATCCTCTTCCTTCGAACTCTCCAACAGACGCATCATCCGCCAGTTAGACACATTGAAAATGAGAACCACCACCACCACAAAAGCCACCGTAGCGATCGGCGCCACCCCGTGCGACCCCAGCATGCGCGCTGTCACGCGAAACGGCACGTCCACACCATAGGCAACAACTTCATAAAGCGCTCCCCCTCAGCCCGCCAGCGCTCTCCTGACATTAGTTCCTGTCTAACAGCGCACGCACTGCGCACCAGCCAAAACTGCCTTCCACGATCATAAAAACACCGAGAAAAACAACTCCACCCTGAAAAGCCCGCCACCATCCAATCCCCGGCACACCGGCCACGAACAAGATGGACCCCACAAAAACAAGAGCCATCCCAAAAATCAAACGCAGCACGCGCCCCTTATTATCGATGTTACATTTCATAGTTAAACCGCAAAGCTCCCTGAAGTGGGGTTAGATGTAAGTGACGTAATTAGTCACTTCTCAAACATACCGCCCAACGGACCCAGGATGCTGCCTTCTCCCTGCCCACCGCCACGCTTGCTGGAGCGTGCCCCGGCAAGGCGGCCAACCAGACGGCTGAACGGCATCGTCTGCAGCCAGATTTTCCCCGGTCCCGTCAGCGTCGCAAAGAACAAGCCCTCGCCACCAAACAGCGTGTTCTTCACACCGCCCACAAACTGAATGTCATAATTAACGCTCGGCTGTAATGCCACCAGGCAACCCGTATCAATTTTCAACACCTCCCCCGGTGCGAGCTCCCGCTCCATCATGTTTCCACCAGCATGAACAATGGCAATACCATCTCCCGTAATTCTCTGCATAATAAAACCTTCCCCGCCAAACAGACCCACGCCAATGCGCTTCTGAAAAGCAACCCCCACCTTTGTCCCCATGGCCGCGCAAACAAAAGAATCCTTCTGACAAATCAATTCACCGCCCAGATCATCCATGTGCATCGGCATCAGCTTCCCCGGGAAAGGTGCCGCAAAACCCACATGCTGGCGATCCTGCCCCCGCGCCGTAAACGTCGTCACAAATAGCGATTCCCCCGTCAGAGCCCGCTTGCCGGCACTCATCAGCTTACCCATCACCGACTGGTCCTGCTCCGAAGGATCGCCAAAAACTGTTTCCATCTGAATGCCGGCAGTCATATACATCATTGCCCCCGGCTCGCCAATCACCGTCTCATCAGGATCCAGCGTGATATCCACATACTGCATCTCTTCCCCATGAATCTCATAATCGATTTCATGGCAAACCTTCCCCGGCGGCAAAACCGGACCACCGGCTGTCCTGGGCGGAGGAGGAACTGCAGGAAAAGTCCCAGACATTTGCGAAGCAATTTCCGGCACCGACGAAGCCGGCTTCCATTCACTGCCCCCCGGACCATAAACCAATGCACCCGCCCCGCCATGCGCCGGCAGTTTCTCAATCGTCTGCTGTAAAGTTAAAGGACCCACGCTCTGGCCGTTATGCGCAATGTACCACTCGGGTGTATCGGACATTAATTGAAGACTCCTGCTTGTCAGTTTATTATTGGAAACAAATATGGGTCTGAGCCAGAACTTAACCCAATGCAACTGCGAAGATGAACCCTGCCTCTGGCGCCGGGATTTTTATGGCCGCCGGCTGTATCCTTTTATAACGCGTGAGTGAGGTTGCGGCAATTTTGAGTGAGTATTATCGAAAAGGAATTTCTGGCAGAGGACCAGCATCAGCCCGGCTGACCGTCGCACGCACGGCAAACCGCGAAAAAGCCGTCGCCCTTCACACGGAACTGGAAGAAAAACTGGGCCATGCAGTCCAGCTTCGTATCAATAATAACAGTAGCACTTTGCTGAGCCTCGTGCGCCCCCGCGACGGTTCCCCGCCCCGCTTCAGCGTCCACCAGATGTTCCTTGATGCCCCCGCTCCTGTTCGCACGGCCCTCGCCCAATATGTCCGGCGCTCCACAGAATCATCTCAGGCCATCCTGCGCGCCTATATGAATGCCTGGACCGAAGCCAATGATGGAGTCGAAGACGAATCTGACCCAACACGCCAACGGCCCCCCAGCCGCCGCCTGAAACTCTGCGCCCGCGGCATGACCTATGATCTTCACAAGCTGGCCGAAGAAGTCAGTCGGGATCACTTCGACGGCAAGATGGACATCAATATCACCTGGAGCCGCGGTGCCCGCGAACCCCGCTCCGGCGGACGCCGGCGTCACATCATCTTCGGCAGTTACGAAAAGCGCAATGCCCTCATTCGCATACATCCCGCCCTCGACAGCCCCGACGTCCCCGAGTTTTTCGTCAAATTTGTAATCTTTCATGAAATGCTTCACCACGTGCTGGACCCCCTCCCCCAGCCCGGCGGACGCCGCTGTGTCCACACACCTCAGTTCCGCGACCGCGAACGCCGCCACCCCGACTTTAAACGCGTCATGGAATGGGAACGCCTCTTCATGCAGGGCCGCCACAAAGAAAACTAATCAATCGCAGCTCTAGGTTTATAGAGTTCACCCAATACGAAAAAGAAAACCCCCGATCTCGAAAGACCGGGGGTCAATTTATTGTCAGTCCTGAAAAAAGACCGCAGTTTAAGCTATCAGGCCAACGCGTCCGGGTTCTCGCTAACGAACTGCTCTTTATACGCGAGCACGGCTTTCTTCATTGTATCCTGCAAATCCGACGAGAGGTCTTTCTCGTTCTCGATAGTATGCGGAATATCTGCATACTTCTCTTCGATGAAGGGGAACAGACCAGCTTCAAAGGACTTAATCAGACGAATATTAACGTCATCCAGGAAACCGTTTGTCGCCGCGAAAATGATCGCAACCTGCTTCCAAAGAGGATACGGAGTGTACTGATCCTGCTTCAGAACTTCCACCAGGCGCTCACCACGGGTCAACTGAGCCTGGGTCGTGGCATCAAGATCGGAACCAAACTGAGCAAATGCAGCCAGCTCACGATACTGGGCCAGCTCAAGACGCAGCTTTCCACCAACCTTCTTCATAGCCTTCGTCTGAGCGTTACCACCCACACGGCTAACCGACAGACCTACGTTAACCGCAGGCTTCACACCCGAGTAGAACAGGTCTGGCTCAAGGAAGATCTGACCGTCAGTAATAGAAATAACGTTCGTCGGAATGTAGGCCGACACGTCACCAGCCTGAGTCTCAATAAACGGCAGTGCCGTCAAAGAACCACCCGGCTTCACAGCCTCCGGACAGGAATTCTTCAGAATTTCCGCGTCCTCGTTCAGCTTCGCCGCACGCTCCAGCAAGCGGCTGTGCAGATAGAACACGTCACCAGGATAAGCCTCACGGCCCGGCGGACGACGCAGAAGCAAAGACAGCGTACGATAAGCCGCAGCCTGTTTCGAAAGATCGTCATAGATACACAGCGCATGCCCGCCGTTATACATGAAATACTCGCCGATGGCGCAACCGGTATACGGGGCGATGTACTGCAGGGCCGCCGCTTCGTCAGCCGTCGCACTCACGACGATCGTATAATCCATGGCACCAAACTGGGTCAGCGTTTCCACGATGCCAGCCACCGTCGAAGCCTTCTGACCAATGGCGACATAGATACAGATAACGTCTTT
This sequence comes from uncultured Candidatus Sumerlaeota bacterium, assembly GCA_964444305.1. Classification (GTDB taxonomy): domain Bacteria; phylum Sumerlaeota; class Sumerlaeia; order Sumerlaeales; family Sumerlaeaceae; genus JAKFFN01. The sequence goes on along the minus strand of CAYUGQ010000055.1, from coordinate 857 downwards.
GCCCTTCTGGTTAATGATGGCATCAATGGCAATTGCAGTCTTACCGATCTGACGGTCACCAATGATCAGCTCACGCTGACCGCGACCGATCGGAATCATCGCATCAATAGCTTTAACACCCGTCATCAGCGGCTCATACACGCTCTGACGCGCAATAACGTTTGGCGCAGGGCTTTCCACCGGCCGAAACTCAGTCGAAGTAATTGGCCCCTTACCGTCCACCGGCTCACCCAGCGCGTTCACCACCCGGCCAATAAGCTCAGGGCCCACAGGCACACTAAGAATACGGCCAGTGCGACGTACGGTATCGCCTTCCTTGATCTGCTGGTCACTTCCGAAAAGCGCACAGCCCACGCTGGCTTCCTCCAGGTTCAGCACAACGCCGTTCATCCCGCCCGGAAACTCCAGCAGCTCGCCGGCCATGGCCTCATTCAGACCATAAACGGTAGCGATGCTGTCGCCCACGCGGAGAATAGTGCCTACCTTCTCAACGTCGAGCGTGGAATCAAAACCAGCAAGTTCCTGCTCGATTACGCTCGTGATTTCTTCTGCCCGTATTGCCATTGTTCTGCCTTTTATCCTTAATCAATGCCTAAAAAAATTTCATTCTCATCCACCGGTTCATACAACACCGGCGGGGTTTTTCCTGCAATTCGCAGGTAAACTGTTAACTGGCCGCGATGATGTGATTCATGCTCCAGCATCAGGTAAGCTGTCTGACCCCGCGTCATTCTCCAAGCCGGACCAAACGGTTCAATCTCTTCACTCCAGGCTTCCGCTGGCATCTGACTGACAGCCGCTTCCACTTCCGCCGCCGCGTCTCTCATAGACTTCAAAGCACCCTTTACCGTGCTAAC
>CAYUGQ010000054.1:7825-16582 GCA_964444305.1 uncultured Candidatus Sumerlaeota bacterium | reverse complement strand
CCAGCCCTGTCCCGTCCGATAATGCAGGCGAATGGTTTGCCCTCCTCCTCTTCACAGCACTTGGATCCGTCGTTCTTTCCCGTGTCGGAAATCTCGCCGCAGTTTTCCTGGGCATTGAAGTTCTGTCCATTTCCCTCTATGTACTCGTCGCATTCCGATATGTTAGCCGCCTCAGCTTGCGAGGTGGAGCCATGTATCTCGTCCTTGCCGGCGTCGGCTCCTCATTCCTCGTCTTCGGAATGGCCCTCGTCTACGCCGCCTACGGCACGCTCGGAATTGCCGAATTAGCCCAGGCTGCAAACAGTCCCATGCCCTTACTGGCCTCCCTGGGATATGGCATGTTCCTGGCCGGCGTCGGGTTTAAGCTCGCCACCGTACCCTTTCACATGTGGGCCCCAGATGTCTACGAAGCAGCTACTCCCACCGGAGCCGGCATCGTCGCGTCCGTCTCCAAAGGCGCCACCGTCGCAGCCCTCATCCCTTTTGCCTTCCTCATTAACACACACCTGGTCGTCATCGCCCTGCTCTCGTCAGCCAGCATGATAGTCGGCAACCTCCTCGGTCTCCGCGAAACCCGCGTAAAAAGAATCCTGGCCTATTCCTCCATAGCCCACGTCGGCTACCTGCTCCTCGGCTTCATCTCCATTAAAGTCGCCATAGAACCCAGCCTCGGCAACGACATGAGCGCGCTCGCCGCAGTCGTCTTTTATATCGTCGCCTACGGCTTCTCCGCCCTCGGCGCATTCATCACCCTGGGTGCTCTTCGCACCAAAACCGTGGTAACATTAAACGACCTCCACGGCCTCGGTCGCACCCAGCCCGTTCTGTCCGCCTGCCTGCTAGTCTTCGTAGTCAGCCTGGCTGGTCTCCCCCTCAGCATCGGGTTTTGGGGAAAGATATATCTCTTTTCCGCCGCATTCCAGGCCGGCTTTGTGAAGCTTGCCATCCTCGGACTCATCGGAAGCGCCATAGGCCTTTTCTATTACATGCGGATCATTGTCCACCTGTTCATGGTCTCCCCTGAAATGAATCCCCGCGGCGTTATACCCCACCGCACCGGATTCCAGACAGCAATGCTTGTCGCTTCCGCTACCGCAGTCATCATGTTCGCTTTCTTCCCAGATTTCCTCTACCTCCTCATCCGGGGCCTGCGGTAAAAATCACCACCATCAACGAACACCTCCCCTGTTTTCCTGTCTCTTTTTGATAATGAGAGCCAATATGGGGTGGAAAATCTTTAAACTTACCTTTGCGCTATCGCTGGCCGGTATTCTCTTACCGGCCGGCAGCGCCATGGCTGACGCCCTTCATCTTACTACCGGCCGCGTAATCCAAGGTAACATCGTTAACGAATCCCGCCCGTCGGTTACCATTGAAACCCCCGAAGGCCGCTTCACCTTCCCTCGCCAGCGGATCAAGAAAATCGAGCGCGAGGGCCCGGCCCAAAATCGCCTCCGTGAAATCACCACCCTCCTCGATCAAGGTCAGGTCGATCTCGCCATCAGCACCTACGAGAAAGAAAATCTCGACAACAACTTCGCCGCCGGAACTCTCGAATCTCTTCTCTTAAACAAAATTTTAGATTCTGCCACGGCCCTCATGTTAACCACCACCACTGTGCGCTCCCTTGCCGACCGGCTCGCCCTCTCCCCCCACCCTACCCCGGAGCTTCTTCTATTCACCGCTACCCAGGCGGCTGAAAATCGTCAGCTCGACATCGCCACAAAGCTCGTCGCCCGGATACAGACCACATCATCAAACCAGTTCATCTGGTCAGACAGAACGATAAACGCTCTCACCGTCCGCCTGTCCGAAGCCGCCATTCGCAACAACCATGGCGAACTGATCGCCGCATCGGTACAGCTTTCCACCCATCTCGGCTCAGCCTCCGCCACAGACGATCTTCTCAGTGTTTACGCCCAGATCCAAAGCTTCCACACTGCAAAAGACTATCCCCGCTCGACCACACTTTTTCGCCCGGAACTTTTCCTTCATCGCAGCGACATTTTCGTCCCCCTTGCAGAAAAAGTCATGCTTGGCCTCCTTAAGTCCGCCGACTCCCCTCCCGCCATCACCGCATTAGAATCCGCCCGGATCACCATTTTTCCGTACATCGATGACAGTATCAGAAAAGAAGCCCTGCGTGCCCTCATTCTTGGCCTTTCCACTACAAATCGCATCCATCGCGCCCAGCAAATTGCCGACGAAATCGCTCAGAAAGATCCCGACCTCGGAGCCTACGGGCAACACCTCGTCGAGTTCCGGCGCCGCCAGGACAAGCTCCCTGCCGACAAACCGCTGGAAATCTACAAGCTAGCCACCTGGGCCCGCACCATGGGACTGTTGCACGAATCCAGATCCCTCCTCTCATCCCTCCAAAAAGATCCCCGATTTACACCCAACGTCACCATACAGCTTCAACTCATTGATCTCGCACAGGGTCAACAAGATCTCGCACGCCTGAACCGCCTCTATAAAGCCGGCGACTACCGGATTCTCGCTCAGGAATGCCGCCTCTACCTTGAAAAAGACCCCCCAGAGGAGTTCGCCAGCAAAGCCCGCGATCTCATTCAGCTAGCAGACTTCCATCAGTGGAACGACAAAAACCGCGCTACCCACCAGGCCGAAGCTGAATACCAGCACGCCGAGCGTCTCGCCAACCGGGGTGACTATGACGCCGCTCTTGCTCATCTAAATAAGCTTCAGACAGACCTGCAAGACACCGCTGCCGCCGCAAAAGCCGCCGCCCTGCGCGACAAGATTCTCCGCGCGAAAATGATCAGCCGCAACACCCGCTCCGCTACTCCCTGATTGCTACGACTCCAGGCTTAGCTCCTTAATTTTCCGCAACAAAGTCCGCCGACTAATTCCCAGTTGCTCCGCAGCCCGCGTCCTGTTGCCATTAAACGCCACCAGCGTCTTCTCGATAACCATCCGCTCCACCTGGTCCAGCGGCACACCAACAGGCACCGTGAAATCATCCGACTGTCCGCCCATCAGCGTATCCGGCAGTTCATCCACATCAATCGTATCCGACGTCGAAAACAACACCAGGTTCTCCACCACATTTCGAAGCTGCCGCACATTCCCCGGCCAGTGATACTGCATCATCTTCTGCAGTGCCGGCTTCGTCAATTGCAGCCGCGGCTTTCCATGCTCCTCCGCAAACTGATCCAAAAATGTCCGCACCAGCAAAGGAATATCCGCCGCCCGCGCCCGCAATGGCGGTATTGTCACATGCACCACGTTCAGGCGATAATACAAATCCTCCCGAAAACGTCCCTCTTCCACTTCTTCCTGAAGCACCCGGTTCGTAGCCGCAACCACGCGGACGTCCACCTTCACCGGTTCCGTGCCCCCCACTCGCAAAAACTCCCGCGATTCCAACACCCGTAGCAACTTCACTTGCGTGCTCAAAGGAATCTCCCCCACCTCATCCAGAAACACCGTTCCACCATCAGCCAGTTCAAACAATCCCAGCCGCTGTTGAGAAGCCCCCGTAAAAGCCCCCTTCTCATGTCCGAAAAGCTCGCTCTCCATCAATGACTCACTCAAAGCCGCACAATGAATCGGAATCATCGGTTTGTTAGCGCGACTGCTATTCTTATGAACCGCCCGCGCCACCAGCTCCTTACCCGTACCGCTCTCCCCCTCAAGCAAAACCGTCGCCCGCGTATCTGCAATCGCCCGCAACCGCTGGATCAACTGCTTCATCTCCCCGGTCTCGCCGAGCAAATCTTCAAAACCATACCGGCTGTCAATTTGACGCTTAAGCTCCACGTTCTCCCGACGCAGCGCCGCCACCTCCATAGCTTTCCCCACCTGCGCCCGCAGCTCATTCAGATTAAGCGGTTTCGTCAGATAAGTAAACGCCCCCACCTGCAACGCATCCACCGCCGACTCCACAGTACCATACGCCGTAACGATCAGCACCTGCGGCGGCGACGGCAATGCCAGAGCCGTTTTCAGCACCGTCATTCCATCCACATCCGGCATCCGTAAATCTGTCACCACCACATCCACCCGGCGCTCATTCAGCACCTTAATGGCTTCCTCGCCCCCGTTCGCGAGAATCACTTCATACGGGCTCTTCAAAAAACCCGCCTGCAAACTCGTCAGGTTATTCTCACTATCATCCACCAACAGCAATACGTCAGCCATTCATTTCCTTCCTGTCGCCGCTAAACCAACGCCACCCACGGGCATGGCTATCTTGATGTTCATCACCAGGAGCAAAAACCGGGACTTCCAGATAAAAAGTCGCACCCAGAGAATCCTGGTTGTTTTCAGCCCACATGTTACCATTGTGCTCCAAAACTATCTTGCGCGCAATAGCCAGCCCAAAACCCGAGCCCCCTTTGCGATTCGTATAAAACACATCAAAAATTCGCCTCAGATCCTCCTCTTTAATCCCCGGCCCACTATCCATAATCGCCAGTTGAAGCCGATCTTTAGGCCTTGGCGTAATGCTGACCCGCAAAGTCTTCTTCACACTGTTCGATAAAATCTCTATAGCATTCACCAGCACATTCTCAATAGCCCGATGCAGCAAATGCCTGTCCGCCTCCAGTTGCGTAGCCTGCAGCGGCGGCGAGACCAGCTCCACAGAAATCCCCAGCGCTTTCATCTGCTCAGAATGCAACTCCAGCAAATCCTCCACCAGCCCCCGCAACCCAAACGTAGAATACCCTTCCTTCCGCGGCAAAGCAAAATCCAAAAAGTTCGTCAGCGTGCTGTTCAGCCGGGCCACCTCATCCTGCACCCTCCGAGCCAGTTCCCCCGTCCGCGAAATGGTCTGCTCCGCCAGTGGTTCCTCCGTCAGTTCCTCCCGGATCACCTCCAGGTTCACGTTCATGGCGCTCAGCGGATTCCGAATCTCATGAGCCAACCCACTCGCAAGCGTACCCACATACGCCATCTGGTCCAGCCGCGCATTGTTCTCCTGAAGCTCCAACTGCCGGAAAAACATCTTCCACAAAATCAGGAAAATCGCCAACAGAAACACCAGCATTAAAATACACCCAATCACCAAAATACGCGAAATCTGCTGGCTGCTTTCCTCAATCCGGTGGAACGTCTCAGACTCCAGCAGCTTCAATTCAATCCGCCCCTGCTTATTGCCTTCCATCTGGATCGGCGTAGAAATATCCGTCGTCCCGATCGGCTGCGCCTGCACCTTAACCGTCAGCGTGTTCCCCCCGGGCAGGTCCACCTCAGATTGAGTCACCTGCTCACCATCACGCTCAAAATAAGACGTCCGCCCCTGCTCCCCCACCTCCTCCACATAGCGGTCCCCGTCAGGCGAGATAATCGCCGCATAAAGCAAAGACTTGTTCAGCGAAAGATTCACATGAGTCACCGCTCGCAACCCCGCCTGCACCCCCGGATCATCAAAGTTAGCATTATCGTGAGCCTTCATAATCTCACTCACGGCCAACGCCATGCTGTGCGCCTGCTCCTCTGCCAGCTTAACCGCATCACTCACGTTCTTCTTCTGCAGGGCATTAATATAAAACCCCACTCCCACAAACGTGATAAAAATCAACGTCAGCGCACAAGCCGCATAAGTAAGCAAAAGCTTTTGACGAAACGAAAGACGACTTACCACCTACACATCCTTAGGAGGCTCCCTGCGATCCTGCTGTTCATGAATCGCCTTCTTCAAGTCCTCCACCGCATGCCGCTCCGCGCTACGCGCCATCTCCATCAGGTCACGCACCGAAAGAATTAACAATGCAAAAGCCAGCGCCGCCAGCATACTCACATAAATCAGCAGATGCCTCACCGTATCCAGCGCCAGCACCCCCAGCGCCTCCCCCATCAACAGTGCCGCCACAAACAATAACAGAATCGACATCGTAATCCGCCGCCGCAATCTCGAAGCCGTATGCAGCCAGCGATACTCCTCCCCCGCTCCCCGGTAGGAATAAATCTCCCAACCGGCCAGACCCAATGCCGTCACCAGCACCAGCAATCCAAATATGAGAGCAACCACATCTTGCATGTCGCATCCTGTACTCTAAGTACCCCAACAACAAAACAGGCATTCCTGCCCGTCAACTAATGCATCTTTAAAAAAATAATAAGCCACGGAGAACCAGACGGCAGGCAATACAAACCCATTAAATCACCCAATAATTAAATTACCGGGCGAATTCCGACTCCAACAGCTCTCCAATAAATTCCACTTCCCGACGCAACCCCTCTTCCAGAGAAACCCTCGGCGCAAAATCAAAATCCTCCTGCGCACGAGAAACATCAGCCCCCGTGTTCGTCACATCACCAAGTTGCACCCCTTCCCGCACCACATTCGCCCTCTTCCCGCAAATCTCTTCCATCAGCGCAATCACATCATTCATAGAAATCCGCGTGCCGCCGCCCAGGTTATAAATCCCCCCTGGATTGCCCTTTTCCCCAGCAGCAATATTCGCATCCACAATATCACCCACAAACGTAAAATCCCGCGTCTGCTCACCACTGCCAAAAAGCCGGAAAGTCTCCCCTGTCAATATGCTCCGGATAATCCGATGAAAAGCCATGTCAGGCCGCTGGCGAGGACCATACACCGTGAAATACCGCAAAGACACCGTTTGCACCCCAAAGTTATGGTGATACAGACACATCAGATTCTCCGCCGCCAGCTTGCTGACCCCATACGGTGACACCGGCCGCGTTAGATCACTTTCCCGCATCGGAAAACGATCGGTCTCACCATACACCGATGACGAAGACGCATACACCACGCGAATATCCGGCCGCGCCTTACACGCTTCCAGCATCTTCTGCGTCGCCATAATGTTGTTATGCGTATAAATCTGGAAATCCTTACCCCAGCTTGCCCGAACCCCCGCCTGAGCCGCCTGGTGATAGATCACATCCACATCCCGAACCAGCGACGCCCCCTCCCCTTCAGGTCCATCAAACAGATCACACAAATCCGTCTCGATCAACGTAAAGCGGTCACTCGCCCTGCATTTCTGCAGGTTCCGGTCCTTGAACTCTCGAGGATAGTACGGCACGAAACAATCAACGCCCACCACCTGGTGTCCCAGGTCGAGCAACTTCTCACATAAAGTTGAACCAATAAATCCGGCCGCACCGGTCACTAGACAGCGCAATTATGCGCTCCTTCCTCAATTTGTAACGTCCTGAATACCATCACCGCGAATCGTTCAAGCCAAACCGTCAGGCCCGAAACTCACTCACTCAGCCGCTGAACATCCGCCGGATTATCCGGGTTGATCTGCCCCGTCGCAGCCGGTGCAGCCGGCGCATTCGCTCCCGTAGTCTGACCCGCACCCGACGACGGCACAGCAGGTGCCGTACCGGAATCCACCCGAGGCACACCCAGCAACCCACCCGCATTATTAGCAGATGCTCCAGAAGTTGACGCCGATGCTCCCGGCACCGTGTTGCTGTTAATCGTCATGCTCGCGCCACGCTGTCCAGGGGCCAACGATCTCTGTTCAAGCGCCCCCTGCTCCGGCGCCGTACCCGTCGAACGAACATAAGTAGAAGTTCCCCCTCCGCCAACCACACGCATCTGGAATTTACCGTTCACGTTCACCACAGAAATAATACGCCCGGCAGTTTCCGTTACCTGACCATCCTGGTTACGCTGATAAACTATAGGATTTCCCTCAAACTCACCTTCCTGAGTCTCCGGATTATACTTAAAAAGAGTGCATGTAATGATCATCTCACCCATACGCACAACCACACGTTTACCTGCCGCCACAAGCGAGCTGTTCACCGTCTGATACTGCATCTCATCAGCATTCAGCGTCATATCTTCACTGGCGAAAATCACCCCACGCTTGGCGTTGATCGACTCCAGTTCACGCGTCAATTCATCAAACTCATACACGAGCTCACCATAGTTCTCATCAACCATCAAGGTAAACGGCTTCTCCCCCGACAACAGTCCCCCCTGGCCAGTCCCTTCGGGAACTTCTGCTACCGCAGGCATATCGCTCTGACTGGTCGCATTTTGCGCCCAAGCCGGAATTGCCGCCATCATCACCATCACGATAAAAACCGCTATCAATTTTCTAAACACAGGTGTAATCTCCAATTTAAAACCGCATTAAGCAAACAACCCAGCCTCAAACGGCACAGAAATATTAAACATTAAAACTATCTGTTACATTAACCAACAAGCGTCAAAACAATCACTTTCAAACAATATGTTCATCAGTTCCTCTCCGGAATCACCATAGGGGTCGGCTTCACAAATTTTTCCGGCTGATTTCGCTGCATATCTGCCTCCCACACCGCAAGCTGCTCTTGCAGATTCTTCCGCAAAATCTCCGGGTCCTCATCCAGTTGCGTCGTCACCATTCCCGTTCGCACCACAAAGCGCGTCAGGTCCTGCGCCGCCTCAAATCCCTTGCCCACCTGCCTGACAGGAGTCTGCCCCTTCGGCAGCAAAAGCATTTCATATCCCCGCGGACTCCGAAACTTTTGTTCCAGCTCATTCCACAAAATCAAGTCAGACGTAAGCCGCATCGTATCCGTGGTAGGATCCTCCGCACTCGGCGATCGATAAAGCACATCCCCCGCAAAACGCATATCCCGCCGGCCAATCTCCATCTCCGGCACATCCGCAAACCAGATCTGCCCCACATCCGCATGAGTAATGCTCTGCGTCGTCCGCTCCTCACCAAAGCTCGTCACCTGCACCTCATTAATCGTCAGGTCCTGGCTCGCCTCAGAGTAAATCGCCTTGTCCCCAAACACCCGCTGCTGCACCACACC
>CAYUGQ010000054.1:0-7725 GCA_964444305.1 uncultured Candidatus Sumerlaeota bacterium | reverse complement strand
GGCTCGCCTCAGAGTAAATCGCCTTGTCCCCAAACACCCGCTGCTGCACCACACCACCCGACGTCATATCTGTCGAGACATTCGTCAGGATGATATCCTCTCGTGGATCCCGCTCCGGCACCAGATTCGGCGCATTCACAAATTGCATATCACTGCACCCGTTCAACACAAACGCCCCCATAGCCAACAACACCATCCGCCAGCCCAACCGATGCAAGTTTCCCGAAGTATCAAACCGCACACTCAAATGCGTTTCCCGTCTCATGTCAAAAAGTAACCAAAACAAAAGCTTTCATTTAGCGATAATCGTCAGCGCAAGCAGGATTTTTCAAGTTTTCCACAATTCTTCCTTGCCACCCGCCGCAAAATGCATTGATTTATCTCTCAACTGTACCTTCATACAGTACAAGCAGATGGGTCAGGACAATGGCAGAGTATTCATATAAGGCACTAGACAAGGGCGGACGCGAAGTTAAAGGCGTCATCGAGGCCAGCAGTGAAGACGTGATCATTGAGCGCCTTCGCAACATGGGCTATTACCCCCTCGAAGTTTCCATTGAAAAATCAAAAGCGGGCAACGTCGACATTCTTGCCCTGCCAGGCATCCGCGCTGTCTTCCACCGCGTCAAAACCAAACACGTCATGGTGTTCACCCGTCAGTTTGCCACGCTCATTGACGCCGGCCTGCCCATCATTCGCTCCCTCGCCATTCTCAGCGAACAGGTCGAATCCATAATTTTCAAAGAGAAAATCCAGCAGATATCCAAAGACATTGAAGGCGGCAGCACCCTTTCTGATGCCCTCTCCAAGCACCCCAAAACCTTCGATAACCTCTACGTAAACATGGTCCGCGCCGGTGAGATCGGCGGTGTGCTCGAAGCCGTTCTAAACAAAATTGCAGAATTCCTCGAAAAACGACAAGCCATCATCGGTAAAGTACGCTCCGCCATGATGTACCCCCTCGTCGTGGTTATCCTTGCCGCCTGTATCGTGGCCTTCATTCTAATCTTCATCGTACCAAAGTTTAAAGATATTTACGACCAGCTCGGTGCCGAACTCCCCGGTCCGACTCAGATCCTGGTAACCGCCGGTAATATCCTCGCCAACCAGACCATCTGGGTCGTCATTGCCCTCGTCATTCTCTTCTTTGTCTACAAGAAGATAAATGGAACCAAAGAAGGCAAGTACCGCATCGACCAGCTAAAGTTGAAAATTCCCGTATTCGGACAGCTGTTCCGTAAAACCGCTATCGTCCGCTTCTCCGGAACGCTCTCCACCCTCATCACCTCCGGCGTGCCCATCCTTCAGGCCCTCGACATCTGCCGCGAAACCAGCGGTAACGAAGTCGTCACCCGGGCCCTTACAGACGTCTACGAGTCCGTTAAAGAAGGGGAATCCATCCACGAACCGCTATCCAAATGCAAAGTATTCCCTCCCCTTGTCGTCCACATGGTGGCCGTTGGTGAAGAAACCGGTGCCATCGATCAGATGCTTACAAAAGTATCCGAAGCTTACGAACGTGAAGTGGACGATACCGTGAACGCCCTCACATCCATTCTCGAGCCCGTACTCATCGTGTTTCTCGGTGTCATCGTGGGTGCAATTGTTATCGCCCTCTACCTGCCACTGTTTAACATTCCTAAAATCGTCGGCAAATAAGGAGACGCACCCCTGATCAAGCCGTTAACTCCCCAGGAATGGGGCTACCTTTCCCTGCGCATGACCCTCGGTGTCAACATGCTCATGCATGGCCTCACCCGTATCATCTCCGGCTTACCTCAGTTCGTCGAAAACATGGCTGGCCCATTCACAGACTCCCCATTGCCCATGTTTCTCGTAAAGCCAGCGCTCTACGCCATTCCGATCGTCGAATTCATTATCGGCGCTATGATGATCTTGGGCTTCTTCACCCGTTATGCCCTCATAGCCGGGGCCTTCCTCATAACTCTGCTGACCTTCGGCTCCAGCGCAAAACAAGACTGGGGCGCAGCAGGCGTACAGGTATCCTATGCCATCGCGTTCGCCCTCCTGCTTTTCGGCCTGCAATATAATCGACTAAAAATTAAAGACTAAAAACCAGCGCGCCTAACCCCAGCCACCAATCATGCGAACAGTTTCTGCGCCCGCGCCACCAGTTCGTCAGCTTCATCCTGCCTAAGAGCCTCCGCAAAAATACGCACCACCGGCTCCGTCCCTGAAGGCCGAACGTGAATCCAGCGATCTTTGTAAATCGCCTTCACACCATCTTCAGTCACCACCTCTGCCGCGTCCGCAAACTCTTTCCGCACAACATCCGCAAGGCGCGAAGTCACTTCTGCTGTAGCCGGAAACTTCGTCTTTACCATCACATAATCCGGCACCTGGCCGTTCCACTCAGATAAAGACACACCAGCCTTCGCAAGCCCCTGTAAAATCAACGCAATTCCCGTCGCCGCGTCCCGCCCCGGATGCACCTGCGGAAATATCACACCGCCATTCCCCTCTCCCCCGATAACCGCATTCCGCTCCATAATCTTCCCGACGACCCACGCCTCTCCAATCGGAGTGCGCACCAGCTCACAACCAAACTCATCCGCCACGTCATTCATCGCCAGCGAGCTCGAAAGATTCACCACCACACAAGACCGTCCAGTAACACCAGCCTCCTTCTGCGCCTGCAAAACCGTTCTCGCAGAAAGCACCAGCGTCCGGTCTTCCCCAATAGCCCGACCCGTTTCATCCACCACCGCAAGCCGATCCGCATCTGGGTCGATCGCGAAACCAACATCAGCACCATGATCCCGCACGGCCTGCCCCAATTCCATCAAATTCTCCGGCAACGGTTCCGGCTCCCGCGGAAACAGCCCCGTCGGCTCCCCGTACAAAAACACAGTCTCACATCCCAGCGCCTTCAGCAATGGCTCTGCGATCCGCTGCCCCACACCGTTTACGCAATCTACCACAACCTTAAACTTCCCGGACGAAATCCCACCGGCATCAACCGCCCCCAGCACTCGGTCCACGTGAATCCCAATAGCCGAACAGTCCTGCTCAACCCGGCCCAGGCCCGTATAATCCACCCGCGCAAAATCCCCCGACTCAGCCACTGCCAGCAAACGATCTTTCGCTTCATTATCAAGAAAAGACCCATGCGAACCAAAAAACTTGTAAGCATTCCACTCCGCCGGATTATGGCTCGCCGTAATGGCAATGCCCCCCTCCGCCTTCAAATGCCGAATCATAATTCCCACCGTCGGCGTCGGCACAAGCCCAAGCTCGATAATCTCGCATCCCGCCGACTCAAGCGCCCCGTAAGCCAAATGGCGCAACATGTTTCCAGACACTCGGGAATCGCTCCCCAACACAACCTTGCCCCCCTTCACCAGCGTAGCAAAAGCAAGCACATACCTGAAAAACTCCTCCACCCGCAGCGACTCACCCACCACGCCGCGAATACCTGCCACACTGATCATCGGTTTCGACATTTGTTTCATTTGCCTGTCTAATAATTTACTGGAATACGCAGCCAATGCACATCAGAGATAGCAACGTGTTCAAGAGGATTCCCTGGAAAACGCAATGGCCGCGCCATCTGAAACAGACGCACTCAAACGCCGCTGTTTTCATCGGCCTTGGCACCAACATCGGCACACCGCCACAACGCCGCCGCGCACTCTTGCTGGCTCTCCAGGAGATTAACCAGCTATCCACTACACGAATTCTGGCCGTATCCTCATTATATGAAACACCACCCTGGGGAAACACAGACCAGCCCGATTTCTACAATGCCGCAGCCGCCATAACCACTGACCTCTCCCCTGCCCGGCTGCTCCACCACCTCAAGCAAATCGAAAAAAAACTCGGCCGGAAACAACGCACCCGCTGGGGCCCCCGCGAAATTGACCTCGATATTATCCTCTACAAAAATCGCACCTATCGCACCCGGACCCTCACCATCCCCCACATCCATCTTCACCAGCGCCCCTTCGTCACAGTCCCCCTGGTCGAAATAGCCGACAGGCAAATACTCCCCCCCAATCCTGCCGTCAGATAACTTCTTCGTAAGAGACCCGGCTAGAAAAGAAAATCTGGTTCAGCACCACAGACACCGCTCCCAAAAGCGACAGGTTTGTCCTCGGATCCTCCACCACCACTTTCATCCGCGCCAGTGCCGCCGGCAAAGCATGTTGTCCCACCGTCTCATTCATCTTATCCATGAAAATATCACTAGCCCGCGAAACCTTACCCGTCAGGATAATCGTCTCCGGATTAAACAGGTTTACAATCGTCGCCACACCCCGACCCAGCGCCGCAGCAAACTCATCAAAAATCTCCCGCGCCACCTTGTCTCCCTGGCGCGCCAGCTCCGCCAATTCTTCCACATCTTTAATCTTTAGCCCCCGTTGCTCCGCCATACGAGCCAGCCCCGCCCCAGACGCCGTCGTCTCCAAACATCCCGTGCCTCCGCAAAAACAAGACACTCCCCCGCTCCCCAGCGGAATATGCCCCAGCTCCCCCGCGAAACCCTGCGCACCACTCAGCAAATGACCATTCAAAGAAATACTCATACCCAAGCCGAAACCCAGGTTCAGCACCGCAAAATTTTTCGAAACCGGTTCGTCCCCAAACCACCGGACCCCCAAGACCATCACACGCGCATCGTTCTCCACCACCACAGAAACTCCATACGCCTTGGTCAGAGCCTCCTGAACAGCCGATGCAACCGCTGCTTCCGGCATCCTGATCGCCGATCCATTAGACCCATTAGCCCCACCATCCGCCGTAATCAGTCCCGGCAGAGCCACCCCAATCCCACACAGCGGCGGCGGCGATCCCGCAAGCTGATCAAACGTGTCCTTCACAAGCTGCATAGCCCATTGCGCATGCTCCCCCGGCGATTCCAGCTCCGGAGTCGGACACTCAATCCGCAAAAGCACCTTCGCAGCCAAATCCGTCAGCATAGCCATACTCGTAGACTTCCCCACATCAATCCCCAGCACACACGCCGCATCCGCCTTCAACCGCACCGGAATCGGCCTCCGCCCGCGCAAAGCAAGCCGCGCCTCCTCCTCCACCGCCAGCCCATCATTCACAAGCTCATCCACCAGGCTCGAAACACTCGGAAGATTCAAACCAGACGCCTTCGCTATCTCAGCCCTCGAAAGCGGCCCCTTTTCCCGAATCACATTAAGAACAAAATACTTCCGCAGCCGCCTCTTCTCAACCGACCGGTCAGAAGGTGTCTCCGGAACATGCCTTAATAAAAGGTCCGTTCGAACCTGCACCCCCGATTCAACTGTAAGCACGGTATCGCCTTCATTATGCAAATCCGCATCTCCAATCTAACCAAGACGGCTCGATCCGAACACATCCTGACCCATTTCCAAAATTTAACATCTTAATTACCTGACGACTATACTCAACTGTAACAAAGTTTCAAGCTTGAAATAATAATCCGCAAATACCTCCGAAACAAAACCACATAATTCGAGTCACAAACCAGTCGCACATTCCAACAGGTTGCCCCCAAAATTGAAGATACTCCAACGCCTGATGACCGCCGGTTCAACACCGACTTCCACAACACACCACCCTGCCACCCCCTCCGAGCCCCCGCCTCCCCCCGGAGACTTCACCATCCTGAACGACGACTTCCTAGGATGGCTACGCTTCGCCAACGCCGGAATGCTCGATCCCGGAAACATCATCGCCATGGATTACGCCATAAAACACATGCCCGCCGGTGCCCTCATAGAAATAGGCTCTTTCTGCGGCCTCAGCACCAACGTCCTCACCCACCTCCGCCGACGCCACCGCCGCAGCGATCCCTTCTTCACCAGCGACCCCTGGCTTTTCGAAGGCGCAGACAACCCCAATGTGCCTATGGGCGATGGCGGCATCACATTCGGCCAGTACCGCCAGCTCATCAAAGACTCATTCCACCGCAACACCACCGCATTCAGCCGCAACGATCTTCCCCACACCATAGAAGCCACCAGCGACCATTTCTTCAAACTCTGGTCCGAAGAAGCCGAAAAAACCGACGTCTACAATCGCCCGGCCAGCCTCGGCGGTCCGATCGCCTTCGCCTATATAGACGGCGATCACAGCTATGACCAAAGCAGACGCGACTTCGAAAACGTTCACCACCACCTGATGCCCGGCGGCTTCATTCTCTTCGACGACTCCGCCGACGGCACCCCCTGGGAAGTCTGCACACTCGTTAAAGAAATACAGCACTCAAACCCCGCCTACCACCTCATCGGCAAATACGGAAACTACCTCTTCCAAAAGCGAAGCTAGAACTCCCCCCGAAAATCCGCTACTTCCGCGCCGCCTTGCGCACATCCGCCTGCAAATTCCGGATCACCAGACCGATACACCCCCGCGGAGAAAACACACCCATCTCATGGTGCACAACAGACTTCTTCTCCGCCACCTCCAGCATCCGATCCTTCGACAACGGATTCATCAGAAAACCACAGACAATCTTCTTCGCCGCCAGTAAACTCAGCAACCGCTCCGACGAAACCTCGTAAATGCACTCATCGTCCTCCAGCTCATACTCCGGATTCCCGATAAAAACCTGGTTAACCACAAAGTTATGCAACACACACGCATCCAGCGAAGCAGCACACTCCGGCATCGTCGCATCATCAAACTCATAAAGATCCGCCATTTCCACCCCCTCCTGCAACACCAGGTGAAAACCTGCCCCACTACCATGAATCATCGTAAACGCCGGACGCTCACCCCCCAAATCAGCCAAAGCCTTCTCCAGCCGGACAGCCTCCTCCGCCGGCCTGGACAAATCCACCTTCACCTTCTTAACTTTAAAATAATCCTCCAGCTCCACAAGGGCATCCTTCAGATCCACATCCGCCATAACTGCCCGGGTCAGCCCACGGTGCATCGGATAAAAACTCAACCCCTCCTGCTCCGCCGGATAAAGCGTCATCATGATATAATCAAAAGCCTGCTTACCATCCGCCTTCCCCGTCTCCGCTCGCATCTCCTCCCGAAAAAGCTGCGCCGCCATATAACGCTGATGCCCCTCCGCAACAAACAGTCCCTTCCCTTTAAATGCGTCCACCAGCCCCAGCAGCACATCTTTCTTCTGCACCACCCACAGTCGGTGCGTCACCCCCCAACCATCCTTAAACTCCTCCCACGGACGCTCCTTCATTCGCGAAGCCAACAGCTCCCGCACAGAACCATCCCCATCCGAAAACAACGCAGCCACCCCACTGATATTAGCATTAGTCGACCGAATCAGGTTCACACAATCCGCCCGCACCCCCGTCAGCGACTCCACCGCATCTATATCCACCGGAGTCCCCTCATCCAGCTTCACCTTCCCCACAACCCCCACCCGCGACAGCTCTTCCCCATCCGGCCCATCAAAAACCTGCTCCACCAGGTAAAACGACGGCTTCTCATCCTCAATGATCACCCCGTCACTCCGCCACGTCCCCAACGCATTCGCCGCAAGAGCAAACCTGTTCAGAAACCCGTCCTCTTCCCCCTCCGTCCGCACCTTCTCCAGCCGCACCGCGTTATTCTCATGCAGCTCATACAACACATCCTGCATCTCATCAGTGATAGCATCACACGGCGGACACACAACCTTCCCAAGGTCCCCAATCAGTTGTGAATTGTATCTCGTACCAATAAATGGATATACTTCGGCCATTAGTTGATCAGGAACCCTTTCCAGCTTAGTGACTTAAGGTAAATGCAAAACTT
>CAYUGQ010000053.1:0-16624 GCA_964444305.1 uncultured Candidatus Sumerlaeota bacterium | reverse complement strand
CTCCAGCCGTTATCGAAGAGGCTCCAGCCTTCCTGTCGGGCATTGATGAAGGTGAAGCAGGGCATTTCTGCCCAGATGACGGGGGTGGAGTTTATGGGGGGGAGTTGTTTCTGGGAGCGTGGGTCGGTGCCGTGATCGGGGGCGACATAGCTTTCGGCCAGGTCCACTGGGGTGTAAAATGGTTTATAAAGTTGGGTTTCGCTGGTGAAGGCGAACTGGACGTTCCAGCCGCGGCGGGCGAAACGGCGGGCGATTTCGAGGGCGCGAAAAAAGCTGCCGCGGTTTTTGTGGTTATGGACGAGGAAAAGGGCGTTCATCTTTGGCGGGCTTTACCGGTGATGAGGATAAACCATGCACGGTTCCACCAGGATGGAGTGAGTCGGGCGATGATGCGGTCGATGCTGGTGAAAATTTTCAGGGTGATGGAAAATGCCTGGCGCTGGGGGAGGGCGTATTGGAATATGAAGGCGGCGAAAGCGATGACATAAAAGGGGCGGGCGGTGGATGCCTGGAAATGGCTGCGCACGGTTTTGATCTGGTTTTGGCGGAAGTAGGTGGTGATGTGTTTCCATTCGGAGGGGGCGAGGGTTTTTCGGTATAGATTGACGAGGGGGTTGTCAGCCAAGACTTCGGCGAATGCGACGGGGGCGTTGGGGATTAAGGTGCGGTTTATTTCTTCGCAAGCTGCGGGGATGTCTGTGTGGATCAGGACGGCGCGGGTGCAGGCACCGTCGAGGGATTTGTCGCGGAAGGGGAGTGCTTCGGCTTTGCATTTTATGTAGTAGATTTTGCGGTTGGCTTGTGTGGGCTCGGAGAGAGAGGTGATGCCCTGGCGCATGGAGGTGAGGCGATTGTGGGAAATGTCGAGGGCGAGGACGTCGTGGCCGGATCGAGTGAGGAGGACGGCGGTGGTGCCGAGGCCGGCGCCGATATCTGCGATGAGGGGCGCGGGACGATTGGGGCCGGGAGCGGCGTTGGTACGGAGGTAATTCATCATGGCGATGATGTCCGGGGTTTGTTCGGCGAAATGGACTTCTCGCTGGAGGGCGGCGCTAATATTTTGTACGGGAGCGTCGAGGTTGGCGGGGTCCAGATTTGAGTCCCAGTAGCCGTTTTGATTGTTTTGCGCGGACATGATGGGGTAAGAATAACTTCAAAAAGAAAGAGCCGGCGACAGAAATCCGCCGCCGGCTGATGTTTTCTTTTGATTATATTATTGGTCGATTTTTGCGACGTTTTCTTTAACTTCGTTGGCGCTTTTGTGGAGGGCTTCGCGCTCAGAGTCGGTAAGGGGAACTTCGAGGACGCGCTCGATGCCGTCTTTGCCGAGGAGGACCGGGACGCCGCAGTATACGCCGTTGATGCCGTATTCGCCTTCGAGGTAGGCGGCGCAGGGGAGGACGCGCTTTTTGTCTTTGAGGATTGCTTCGGCCATCTGGATGGCGGCGGCGCTGGGGGCATAATAGGCGCTGCCGGATTTCAGCAGGTTAACGATTTCGATGCCGCCATCGCGGGTGCGCTGGACGATCTGATCGAGGCGGTCCTGCTTGATGAATTCGGTTACGGGAATGCCGGAGATGGTGGTGTAGCTGATGAGGGGAACCATGCTGTCGCCGTGGCCGCCCAGGACTAGAGCCTGAATGTCTTCGACGCTGACTTTGGCTTCTTCAGCGATGAAGGCGCGATAGCGGGCGGTGTCGAGAATTCCGGCCATGCCGACGACGCGTTCTTTGGGGAAGCCGCTGGCTTTCCATGCTACGTAGGCCATGATGTCGAGGGGGTTTGATACGATGATGAAGATGGAGTTGGGCGAGTATTTGGCTGCCTGCTCTGCGCAGCTTTTTACGATGCCGGCGTTGGTCTTCATGAGGTCGTCGCGGCTCATTCCGGGTTTACGGGCGAGGCCGGCGGTGATGATTACGACGTCGCTGTCGGCTGTGTCGGCATAGTCGTTTGTTCCGGTGATGTTGGCATCGAACAGTTCTACGGGGCTGGCTTCGAAGAGGTCCAGTGCTTTGCCCTGTGGGATACCTTCTGCGATGTCGACCAGGACGATGTCGCCCAGTTCTTTGGCTGCTGCCCAGTGGGCGGCGGTTGCGCCTACGTTACCTGCACCTATGATCGTAATCTTGTTACGCCTCGGCATGCTGTCTCCATTCGTTTTGAGTTAGAAATGTATGGGCACGTTTGTCCAGCCTGAGGGGATTATTTAAAGGCTGGGGGAGTGCCACAAAATCAGACTTACAGAAAAGGGGCGTTACTTTTCAGCCCGTTCTACTTTTACGGTAATTTCTGCGGTGACTTCGGGGTGAATCTTGAGTGCTGCTTTGTGGATGCCGAGGGATTTGATGGGCTCTGGCAGGTCGATTTGTTTTTTGTCAGCGGAGAAGCCCTGGGCTTCCATGGCTTTGGCGATGTCTGCGGAGGTTACGGCGCCGAAAAGTTTTTCGCCGGTGCCGGCTTTGGCGGGGACGACGAATTCTACGTCTTTAATTTTTGCTTCGAGTTCTTTTGCTTCGGCGACTTGGTGGGCGGCCATTTCGAGCGCTTTTTTCTTCATCTTTTCATAGCGCTTGAGGGCGGCGGGGGTTGCTTCTTCGGCCAGGTTTTTTGGCTTCAGGAAGTTGCGATAATACCCTTCCGAAACCTTTACCTTATCGCCCTGACGACCAAGGCCTTTTACGTTATCGAAAAGAATGACTTCCATTGTAACTCCTGAAGTTTAGTTTTTCCACGCTGTGGCAGGCGGAGGGAGATCACATTGCTTTATCAATGTGTCTGTGGGGATGTGTTACACAAATCAAGCTTTGATGTTTGGCATTATTCGGGGGCGGGATGTGGTGCGGTGCGGGGCGGGTGTGATTACAGCGTTTTGCGGCTGGGGTTTGTTACGGGGAAAACGCCACTGGATTTTAGGAGCTCCATAGTTTCGTCGTAGGTCTGGGTGGCGGCGAGTTTCATTTCGGCGTCGGTGATGCCGAGGCAGAGGAGGAGCTCAACGGTGCCGGAGGGGAGTTTGAAGCCGGGAATTATATGGGCGGCGTCGGTGATGAGGAGGTTGCGGACGGGGGACTCGGGGCGCTGGGGATCAATGCTGGTGTGGAGGGGAACCCGGGCGCCGGCGAAGACGGTTTCTCCCTGGAGCATTCCGCTGGCGGCGAGGATATTGATGGCCATGAGCCAGTGGAGGACCTGAATGGCCCATTTTGATTGTTCCGGGGTGTGCATAAGAAGTTCGAAGCCGAGGCCGCTTGGCTTGTCTGGATCGGCGGTTTGGGGGTCCATGCCCCAGGGGTTGCTGAGGGCGGTGGTGATGTATGTCCAGAAGGGGAGTTTTTCTGTGGGCTCTACTTCGAAGACGCCGTGGACGAGCCAGCGGGGGTCGGGTTCCCGGTTGAAGCCGATCTGGGCGAAGAGCTGTGGGGGGATGGTGTGGACGTGGGGGCCGACTTTGCCGAAGAGGCGATGGTAGACGCCGTCTTCGCGCATGGCCCAGATATCTTCAAACCATTTTTGCCAGGCGTCCTGGGGGGTAGAACTGCTCATGAGCCGATTGAAATTCCTTTAAAAAGTTAATGCGGTTATCCAGATATACTGGATAACCGCGAAAACCACCAACCGTTATGGCAGGGGAGAAAAAAAGCGATGACCGGAACGAGCCGGTGGGTCAGGATGCTTTGACGACTTTGCCGCTTTTTAGACAACCCGTGCATACACGGATGCGACGTACGCCGTTGCTAAACTTTGCGCGAATACGCTGGAGGTTTGGCAACCAGCGGCGCCGCGTCTTATTGTTCGCGTGACTTACGTTGTTTCCCGTTGCCGGGCCTTTTCCACAAACTTGGCACTTTGCCATTGTATGTCGCTCCAAGAAAAATACAGCGCCACCGCGGAATGATGAGGTTCGGTGACTACAGCCGGAATTGTTAACCGGGCATTTGCGTATTATTCAGACGGTGTCTGGTATAAGGAGTTGGCGAGAGGTTCGACAAATCCCTTGCTCACGGGCTGTTTAGTGGGCAGGCACTCATTAAATCTGTAATAGAAAAAGAGGCAGGCTGCAGTGGATTATTCCCAGCACGTCGATCGCTATGTGTTCCATAAGCCTTTGTGGCGGAAGGTGATACCCTTCTTTTTGCTCATCCTAACCTGGATTGTGCCAGCATTTCTGTGGAGGGGTGAGGAGATAAATTTGCCGGAGCCTTTTGATACCTGGCCTCAGATGGGGCTGGACTGGCTGGATGACGCGGGGATTGATTTGCAACTGGCGGTGTTTGTGGCGGGTGCGATTTCATTTCTGCTGGTTGTGTGGTGGTATAAGGCGTTTGAGGTTTTGATAATTTCGGCTGACGCGATTACGCGGAGTTCTTTGCTGGGTTTTAGAAATACGCTTCGATGGGTGGATGTGGACGAGGTGTTGATTGATCACCTGGAGGCGCGGATGGAGGGGGATGTTACGGCGCGGAAGACTCTTTATCTTTATGAGGTGCCGAAGGGGATTTTTGGTTTTCGCCGGAAGATGAAGATTAATAATCGTCAGTTTGATGGCTTTGAAGATGTGGAGCGGATTGCGGTGCTGGTGAGTGTGCCGGCGGTGGCGGAGCGGCTGCGTCAGCGGGTGGATCAGTTTAAGAAACCTGCGACGTTTGCGGTGCTGGAACCGGGTGAGTTATTTATGGGAATGCTGTCGATTATTGCAGGGCTGGGTATTGTGGCTGCGGCTTTTTATGAGCCTTTGTGGATGATTGTGGAGGTTCCGTATGTGTGGGCGGTTCGGCCGGGCGTTATTGTGCTGGGGGTGATTCTATTCCTGACGGGTATGTTCCGTTTCTTTTATCAGCAGGTGGGGGTGGATGGGGAGAATGTTTATGTCATGCGCTATAAGTGGGTGATGAAAAGGATCCCGATTGACAGCATTGCTGATATCCAGATTCGCGAGAATCAGATGCGGGTGTATGCGTTTGTGAAGGATCCGGAGGTGCCGAAGCAGGTGTATAAGACGAATAAATATGTGCGGAACCGGGGTGTGATGCTTCGGCTGATTCGGGAGATTTATGATATCCGGCGCAATATGGATAATACGCCTATTCCGGGGATTCAGAGCATTCCTGCAGCGCGGGATTAATGCTTTTGCTCGTGCGTGACAGCTTTAGAGATAACCTTCGTTAGTGATTCTGCCTCTTTCTCTGGGTTTGTTCCATGTCCTTTGCGGTTTGGTGCTGGCCCGCTATGTGGGCGGTTGCCGGAACCGGACTGAGCTGTTGCTGGTTGGGGGGCTTTTTGCGTATGTGACGTTCTATATGGTGCCGCTGGTGGCGGGGTGGGCGAGCGGTTTCATGAATGGAGCGGTTTTGGGTGTGGGGGCCGGGGTGGCGTTTTCAGGAGCGGCGGCGGGATGGTGGTTTGGGAGGGGGCGCGACTTGGCGTCTATGCCGCCTTTGTGGCGGGGGCGGTCGTGGTTTGAGGTGGTTGTCTGGCTGCTGATTATTTGTTTAACGGGGATTCTTACGCTGGTGGCGTTGTCTTTTCCGGCCCGGTCGTTTGATGCGCTTAGTTACCATATGAGTAATCCGATGAGCTGGCATCAGACGGGGCGTTTTGTGTTGGACAGTTTCGGGGAGGCTAGGCTGGCGCCGCAACGGGCCAGTGCGGAATCGGCGCCGAATGTTAAGGGGATTTTTCCTTTTACGATTTTGTTGTTTACTGAAGATGTCCGGGGGACGGCGGCGGCTCAGATTCCGTTTCTTTACCTGTTGGTGGTGGCGGTGCGGGCGGTGGCTTTGAGAATTGGGGCGCGGCCGTGGGCGGCTTCGCTGGCGGCGCTGGGTTCGCTGACGGTGCCAGAGCTGGTGTTGCAGGCAACGGAGGCTTACAGTGATCTTGTTCTGTTGTCGGGTAAGCTTGTTACGGGGTGGGGGATTTTGTACTTGTGGCGGGAGGGGGTGTCGTGGCGTTCGGTGGTGTTTCCGGCGATTGGTTTTGCTATTATGGCGGGGGCGAAGGTGGTGTTTTTGACGGTGGGGGGATCGCTGGGTGTTCTGTATATGATTGTGCTGTTGGTGCGGGGGGGCAGGACGCTGGGATGGCGGGTGGTGCCGGTTAGTGCGGGGGTGGGGGCGCTGATCCTTTTTGTGGTGGCAATGATGGCGGCACCATGGCTTTCCTGGTCTTGGAAAAAGTACGACAACCCGCTTTATCCGTTTAAGGTGAAGGTGGGGGAAAAGGTAATTTTTGAGGGGGTTTACGATTCGAATGTGAACGATGCGATGCTGGTGCAGTTTACGGGGGTTTCGGGGAAGGAGGCGTATTGGAATACGCTGCGGGAGAAGCATCGTGTGCCGGCTTTTAGTAATTGGGCCGGGGGGCTTGGTGCGGGGATGTTTATTGTGGGCATTCCGTCGCTGGGGATTTTTGTGCTGGCTCAGTTTTTCCGGCGGGAACGGATGGGGGAGAGGGTTTTGCTGACGGTGATTTTCGGCCTGTTGATGGTGACTTGTCCGGCGCTTGGTGTTGCGCGGTTTGGACTGTTTCAGCCGGTGTTTGGTTTTATGGTTTTTGCGTGGCTGGTGAGCTGGTTTCCGGTGGTTATGCGGGAGCTGGCGGTGGTGGTGGGGATGGCTGTGATGGCTTATGATGGTTATATGACGGCGTCGGCTATCCAGGTGCAGCAGAGGCCGCCTGCGCTGGTTGTTTTTAATTTGCTGAGCGGCTATTCCCGGGCGGCGCAGTCGGGGGCTTGGCCGGATCAGTATACGGCACTGGATTATTGGCGGGAGGAGGTGTCGAGTCCGGGGTTGAAATTGATTTTGCCGCCGGCGCGGGTGTCTCCGTGGCTGGCTTATCAACCGGAGTCGCCGGCAGAGGCGCTGCGTTATCGGCCTCCGGGCTGGACGAATGATTTGGACAGGTGGCACGGGGAGCTGTTGGATGCGGGGGGAACGCATCTTTATATGCAGCGGGAGCGGCGGAATGCTTTGGAGTGGGTTTTGCAGCGGCCTGATTTGTTTGAGTTGGTGATTCACAGGCTGGATAATCATTATGCTGGCGGGGTGGCGGGTTTTCATACGGAGACGTGGCCGGAGGATGCGTTGTTTGTGATCAAGGGGAGGGCGGAGTCTCGGTGAGGAGGATCCTGGAGAGATTGCTGTGGGGGGGACTGGCTGTGTTGCTACTGGCGGCGGGGGGCTGGATGGGGTGGTATTATTTTACGTTTGATGTGGGGAACCTGAAGGTTGTCAGGGAGACTCATGAGAAAGTTTATGGTGCGTTGCATGGTGGCATGTTGAAGCCGGATCTGGGCAGGGCCCGGGGAAGGTTGAGGGAGGGGGAGGTGGATGAACTGGACTTGATGCTGATTCGGACGCTGCTTTCGAGATGGCGCATGCGGCCGGTGGCTCCGAGTGCGTTTGATCGGCTGGAGGGGGAGCTGGCGCGAGGATGGTGGGGTGACGGGTGGGTGAAAGATGCGCGTCAGATGCTTGAGGAGCTGGATGGAAGTTGGGTGGCGGCTCGGCAGCGTGCGCGGATGGTTTCGGGGGATGAACCGATGCATACGATTGAAGCTGTGAAGGGGTCGGGGATGCGGATGGGGTTTCAAGAGGGAGTGTCGACGGCGGACCTGGGGAGTGTGATTGAGATTGATTTTGCGACGCATCGCGGTGCATTTGGAGGGGATGCGCCGCGGGCGGTGTGGACGACCAGGGGACATCGCGAGGTGGCTTCGTCGCGGGTTCGGGCTTGTTTGTTGAAGTCGACTACGCGCCGCGATAAAGGCCGGCTGGTGTTTAAACTGGTCATGGATATGTCGGATGACCCGATCTGGCTTGATCCGGGTACGGAGCCTTTATGGATTACGTTTCATGGGAATGGGCCGGTGGACTGGGAACCGATCGGGGTGAGGTTTAAGGATTCGCCATTGTTGCCGGTGCCGAGGCCGGCCATTCAGTTTGTGCCGTAAATGCTTCGCGGGTGTATGCGTAGTTAATTTGACGTATGTTTAATCCTGAAACGATCAGTAGTTTTCCGACTTCTCCGGGCGTTTACATTATGAAGAACGCGGCGGGGGATATCCTTTATGTGGGGAAGGCTGCGAACTTGAGGAACCGGGTTCGCAATTATTTTACGGCGACGGGTGATAACCGGTTTACGGTGCAGTTCCTGGTGCGGAATGTTGTTACGATTGATACGATTGTGACGGCTACGGAGAAGGATGCGTTTCTTCTTGAGAACAACCTGATCAAGCAGCATCGGCCTCGCTATAACATTCGGCTGAGGGATGATAAGACCTATTTGTCGTTGCGGTTTCGGATGAATCATCCGTTTCCGCGACTGGAGACGACGCGGGTGAGGCGGGCGGAGCTGGGGAGCGCGGGGACAACGGCGGTGGGCAGCGGGGACGCGCTGATGGATGGGGAGAGCAAAAAAGGACGGGGGCGGGCGGCACGGGATCCCGATATTTATTTCGGTCCGTTTACGTCGTCTGGGGCAGTGCGGGAAACGCTGCGTTTTCTATTAAAGATTTTTCCGGTGCGGACGTGTCGGGATTCGTTTTTCAAGAACCGGACGCGGCCTTGTATTTTGTATGATGTAGGGAAGTGTTGCGGGCCGTGTACGGAGCCTGTGAGCCAGGATTATTATAATGATCTGATTCGGCGGGTGGCGACGTTTTTTAATGGCAAGGATGATGAGGTGCGGCGGACCTTGCAGGCGCGGATGGAGGAGCTGGCGGAGGCTATGGAGTTTGAGAAGGCGGCGCTGGTGCGAGATCGGCTGGAGGCGCTTGAGCGAACGCTGGAGAGTCATCAGTCGGAGTCGCACCTTGGGGGGGATCGGGATATTATTGCTATTGCGAGTGCGCAGGGGCGCTCGCTGGTGGTTTTGCAGCAGTTTCGGCGTGGGGTGCTTTTGCATTCGACGGATTTTTATACGAAGAATTATGAGCAGGAAGATGGGGAGGTGCTTTACTCCTTTATTTCTCAGCAGTATGACGGGATGGCGCAACAGATTCCGTCGGAGGTGCTGGTGAGTGCTGAGCCGCAGGACCGGGAACTGCTGGAGGAGTGGCTGCGGGAACAGAGGGGTGGGGCGGTGAGGGTGCATGTGCCCCAGCGGGGGAAGTTGAATGCGATTGCGCATACGGCGCGACAGAATGCGCGGATGGGTCTGAATCGGCGGCTTGGTGGGGAGAAAACGCGGGAGGAGACTTTGCAGGAGTTGAGTGACCGGCTGATGCTGGATCATCCACCGCGGACGATTGAGTGCCTGGATATTTCTAATATTATGGGTGTGCTGGCGGTGGGGTCGATTGTTCGGTTTGAGGACGGTGAGCCGGATAAGTCTGGGTATCGTCTTTACCGGATTCGGACTGTGGAGGGCAGTAATGATTTCGGTATGATTCGGGAGGTTATGATGCGGAGGTTTCGGCCTGACAGTGACCGGGCGCGGGAGTTTCCGGATTTATTTATTGTGGATGGGGGCAAGGGGCAGTTGAATGTGGCGGAGGATGTTTTTCGGGAGCTTGGGATTACGAATGTGGCGCTGGCGGGCATGGCGAAGAGCCGGCTGAAGGTGCGGGCGCCGAAAACTTTTCCGGGGGTGAAGGGGGCGGGTGCGGCGGCGGAGTTGCGCCGGGCGGCGGAGCAGGCGCAGGCTATGGCTGATGGGGCGGGAATTGATGACGGGGCGACGGAGGCAGCGGATGATATGGTGAATGATTATTTTCCTGATGCGCCAGATTATACGGGAGATGAGGCGGAGGCTGTGGAGCCGGTGGAGATTAAGGCGCGGGAGCGGTTTCGGCCGTTGACGGTGCAGGGTTATGGCAAGGAAGAGAAGATCCGGTTTCGGACGGAGGAGCGCATTTTTCTGCCGGGTCGGAAGAATCCGGTAACTTTTGCGACGAACAGTCCGGCGTTGTTTCTGCTGGAGCGGATTCGGGATGAGACGCACAG
The DNA here is from genome assembly GCA_964444305.1 of uncultured Candidatus Sumerlaeota bacterium. Classification (GTDB taxonomy): domain Bacteria; phylum Sumerlaeota; class Sumerlaeia; order Sumerlaeales; family Sumerlaeaceae; genus JAKFFN01. Next base: position 6,674 of record CAYUGQ010000053.1, on the reverse strand, counting down.
GACGGCGATAACGTATCACCGGAAGCTGCGGCAGAAGACGAACCGGAGGAGTGTGCTGGATGAGGTGCCCGGGGTGGGGCCGAAGCGGAAGAAGTTGTTGCTGCGACATTTTGGCAGCCTGGCGGCGCTAAAGCAGGCGAGTGCGGATGAGATTGCGGGCGTGCCGGGGATTGGGCAGACAGCGGGGCGAAATGTGTTTGATTTTCTGCAGGCCCAGGAAAATGCCGGGATGCAGGAGGCGGAACTGAAGGATGAAACGGCGGCGGAAGGAATTACGTCGCGGACGGGGGAGCGGATTGAAATCGAGGAAGAATTTTTTGTGGCTCCGGGGGAGGGAGATATGTCGGGTCTTGATGATGATTCGGTTGATCCGGATTCGGACAAGCCGGAAGATTTACTTGATCCGGGGGATCGGCGAAAGCCATAATCGGTCTTGGTCTGAATGGGAGAATTTTGGCCTTATGGTTCATTAAACTTTGTAGAACCGGGCCGAAGTAACCTTTCCCGGTATGGGCGGGAACTTTTGGCCGTCTGTTTGCTTCATTGAATTAGCGAAACATCAACTGAGTGTCTTGGAAGGTTTGTCTTTTGCATCGATTTGCTGCGAAGTCCTGGTTCAGGCTGCTGGTGGTTGCCGGCAGCGCATTTGTGTTTTCCGGATGTGGAGACATAACTGGCGAGAGTCCGCGGATAGAGGCGGATGAGACGCCGGCTGTGGAGCAGCCTGAGACGACACCGGTTCCGGAAGCGGCGCAGGCGACGCCTGCTGGCAGTGGCTGGAACAGTGTGGCGGAGCGGGCGTTTGGATTGCCGGTGGTGGAGAGATCGACGACGGGTCCTGAGATGGCCCAGGTGGCGGCCGGGGAGACTACTGGGGCGGTTGCGTATTCGAGTGAACCTGCTTTGACGGCTCCGGCTGCGGAGCTGGCGGATGCGGCGAGTCTTTATTTGAGAAACGCGCAGGAAGCGTCTGTGCATTGGCGGATGTGGGGGCAGGGTGCATTCGATGAGGCGGCGGCGCGGAATGTGTCTACGATTATCGTGATTGGTGCGGCGTGGAGTCATGATGCGCGGCAGATGGATTATACGGCGTTTTCTAATGAGGGAATTGCGTCGGTGTTGAATGAGAAGTTTGTGCCGATTCGGGTGGATGCGGATGAGCGTCCTGATGTGTGGGCGCGGTATCGTATGGCTTATGAGGTTATTAATAAACAGCGGGCGCGGCCGCCGCTGGTGGTGTTTGCAATGCCTGATGGTCGGCCGTATGATATTGTGAGTTATGTTCCGGCGCAGAGCGAGGGGGATGTTGTTGGATTGCAGCAGCTTCTGGAACAGGCGGAAGGTTTGATGACGGAGCAGCCGGAGGCGGTGACGGAGCAGGCTACGGCTATTGAGGGGGTGCTTGAGCAGCTTCTGGCGGCACCTCGGGTGGAGAATGCGGAGTTTTCGAAAGAGACTGTGGTGAAACTTGCGGGGGAGTTGCAGCGTGTGGCGTCGGGGGATGATGCGGAGCTGATTCGCGCGGGGCGGGTGTCGGCATTTTTGCTGCATTATGGATCGGCGGAATCGAGCAGTGACGCGCGAAATCGTGGGTCGGAACTTTTGCTGAGCCGATATCGGAGCGGTCAGCGGGATCACGTTATGGGTGGGTATTTTTTTCGAATTCCGGGGAGTGGAGATATCCAGTTTGGGAAAATCTTGCCGATTCAGTCGGAAATGATCCTGGCGAATGCGCGGGGGGATGTTTTGGCCAGTACGAGTCTGCACAAGGAGGCGGTGACGGAAGTGATGCGTTTTTGTCATGACTGGCTGGAGGATCCGAACGGTGGGTTTTATACGGCGCAGTCGCCGGACCTGGGGGACGATGATGATGGTTCTTATTTTACGTGGACTCAGGAGGAGATTAGGGAAATTGCGGGGGATGAGAAGAAGGCTACGGTGTTTTCGAGTTATCTAAATGCGGAGCGGGGGAAGAAGACGGTTTTGCATGTGACGGGTCGTCTTCAAAATGCGGCGGATGCGGCGGGGGTAAGTTATCAGGAGGCAGACCGTGCGCTGGATGAAGTTCGTTTGAAACTGAACGAGGCCCGGATGGAGGCGGAGAATGTGCCGATGGTGGACAAGAGTATTCTGGCGGGCTGGAATGCGGATATGGTTTGTGCTTATTTGCGGGCCAGCAAGCTGATTGATTATGACCGGGCGCGGGAGTTTGCGTTGAAGACGGCTGATATGATCATTGAGAATATGGTGTCAGAACGGGATGGCGTAGCGCGGGTGTTTTATCGGGGGCAGGCTTCTGGATATGGTTTTCTTGAGGACAATGTTAAGGTGGCGGCTGCGTTGCTGGAGTGCCACAAGGTGACGGATCAGGCGGAGTATTTGGAGAGTGCGCAGTCTCTTATGGCTTATGTGGAGAGCCAGTTTCTGGACCAGGGTTCGGGTTTGTACAGGGACCATGTTAAGGCGGGATCGTCTGAGAGGACGGGGCTGCTGCGGCTGAAGTATCTGCCGATTGAGGATGATATTGCGCGGGCACCGAACGCGGTGGCGGCGATGGTGTGGTTTGAGTTGCATGAGGCTACAGGTAACGCGGAGTTTAAGGAGCGCGGTGATCGGATGATCAAGGCTGCGCTGGAGCGCCGGTTGTTTACGACGGAGGCCATGGCTACCTGGGGGGAGGCTGCGTTGTTGAGCCTGCATGGATCGCCTTCGTTTAATAACTAAATTGCGGTGGGAGCGCCAGTGGGGGATTAGCGGAGGCTGATGTCTCCGAGATCGAGGGAACCCTGCACCTGCTGGCGTTCGCGGATGTAGCTGTAGGGGGGATTGCCTGTGGCATGGACTTCTACTCGCCAGACGCCGTTGCGGGGGAAGTTGGATGTGAAGGTGCCGTCGCGCTGGATTATGGCTTCGCGCATTTCAATGCGTTCGCCGATAAATAGTACGGAGACGGAAGCGGGCAGATGGCGGGCGGGGATGGATACGAGTCGACCTTTGAGGGTTGGTCCGCTGGATTGTTGTTCTTCTGATTCAGTGCGGGGGTGGTTGCCTCCATCGACGACATAGCGGTTTTGGCCGGCGACGATTTCGATGTCTCGCTGCAATCCGCCGCCATCATAACGGCGGGCTACGAAGCGCCAGGTTCCGGGGCTGAGGGTGCCTGTTGTCATGTAAACATTTGTGTCGTACCATTTGAGCTGGACGGTTTCGTCGGCGCGGAGGGCGTTTAGAGGGCGCATTTCGGCGCGGTCGAATTCCCGGTTTACGTTTTCAATTTCGACTACGGTGGCCCCTTCGGGGACATAGACTCCGCAGGCGGTGAGGAGCAGGGCGATGGCGGCGAGGATTGCAAAGAACAGGGAACGATGCGGGAGGGTGTGGCTAGTCATCGGAGAGTAGCTCCAGTTTAGCGTAGCGTGCCTGGACGAGAAACTCGGTGCCGTCGTCCATGTGGATGACATAACAGATATCGGGGCCGCTGTTTGTGAAGCCTGAAATGACTCCTTCACCGAGTGCGCCGTGTCGGACGCGGGAACCTAAGGGAAAGGTTTTAGGACCTGCGGGTTGTCTGGGGGCCTGGCGTGGCGGGGGAGGTCCGGCTCCGAAGGGGACGCGGGTTTGTCGGCTGCGGGGGTAGTTGCGGGATGAGCCACGGTTGTAGCTTCCCTGGTTGAAATGGGCATAGCCGAGGGGACCCATGGCGGCGTCTACGGGTGGTGGGGAAATGTCGACATCGGTTGGGGCCTCATCGAGGGTGGCGTGGAATTCCGGATTGTAAGGATTCATGGGACGCAGAAGTTCGGGGGGAAGTTCATGAAAGAAGCTGGATTCGCCGTTGTAACGTTTGTCGCCGAAGTAGTTGCGTTCGGCGGCACGGGAGAGGATGAGGACTTCGCGGGCGCGGGTGATGCCGACGTAAAAGAGGCGGCGTTCTTCTTCGAAATTTCCCCGGTCCATGGCTGCGCGAGTGTTGGGGAAAATGGTTTCTTCGACGCCGGTCATGAAGACGGCTTTGTATTCGAGGCCTTTTGCGGCGTGGAGAGTCATCAATGAGACGGCATCGTCGTCGGGATCGAGGTCATCGGTTACGCTGACGAGGGTTACATTTTCCAGGTAGGCGTTAAGGGAGAGGTCTTGCTGATTCCGTTCCATTTCGATGATGGAGGTCTGGAGCTCGGAGATGTTTTCTTTGCGGGCGATTACTTCGGGAAGGTTTGAATCGCCAAGGTGGGTTATGTAGTCTGTGTCGTCCAGGATTCGTTGCAGAGTTTCTGATGGACTGTGATGGTCGGCGAATTTCTGCCATCGGGTTACGAGTTCGACAAACTTTGAGAGTTTGGGGATGCTGCCGCGGGGGAGATCGATGTTTGCGCCGCTGAGGGCCTGTTTTATGGTGCCGTGGAGGCTGGTGTCGTTTCGGCTGGCATATTCCATGAGGGTATCAATGCTTTTATTGCCGAGGCCGCGGCGGGGGGTGTTGATTATGCGCTGAAGGGCAATGGTGTTGTTGGGATTGCAGGCGACCTGCAGATAGGAGATGAGGTCTTTGATTTCTGCGCGTTCGTAAAATTTTGTGCCGCCGAGTACGCGGTAGGGCACGTTTGACTTTCGGAGGGCGTCTTCCAGGTTTCGGCTGAGAGAGCTGACACGGTAGAAGATGGCCATGTCGGAATAGGGGAGGCCGTTTTGATGAAGGCGTTCGATTCCGGCGACGACGCCTTCGGCTTCTTCATAGTCGTTTCTGCCGACCATGACGTAGATGGGTCCGCCGTCTTCGTCTTCGGTGAAGAGGGTTTTGCCGAGTCGTTCGTTGTTGAGAGAGATAACGGCATCGGCGGCTTTGAGGATGTTGCCGACGCTGCGGTAGTTTTGCTCGAGGCGGAGGACTTGGGCGTCTGGGAAATGCTTTTGGAAGTCGAGGAGGTTTGTGATGTCGGCACCGCGCCAGGAATAGATGGATTGATCTTCATCGCCGACGACGGTGAGGTTGCGGTGTTTTTTGGCGAGGAGACTGACGAGTTCGACCTGGACTTTGTTGGTGTCCTGATATTCGTCGACCATGACGTAGCGGTAGCGCCGCTGGTAATCTTCGAGGATGGGGGTGTTGTTCTGGAAAAGCTGGACTGTCTTGAGGATTAAGTCCTCAAAATCGACGGCGCCGCTGCTTTGGAGGTATTTTTCGTACTCGACGAAGATTTCCTGGAACAGCTCGTGGTTGTCTGCGGCAATTTCGGGGACGCCTTCGGGGCCGAGCATGCGCATTTTGCACTGGTTGACGACGTATTGAGCATCGGATGGGCGGAGGATTTTGTCGGTCATGCCGAGGCGGGCGATGACTTGCTTGATGGCGGCCTGCTGGTCTTTGTCGTCGCAGATGGTGAAGTTTGATGGGAGATTGACGGCTCCTCCGTCGCGGCGGAGGATTTTTGAGCACATGCTGTGGAAGGTGCCGATGTGGAAGTCGGAGGGATTGCATCCGGTGGCGAGGGCGGCTACGCGGTGGCGCATTTCTTCGGCGGCTTTGTTGGTGAAAGTGGCGGCGTACATTTCCCACGGGCGGATGCCGCGCTCGCGGACGAGGTAGGCCATGCGACGGGTGATTACGCGGGTTTTGCCGGTGCCTGCTCCGGCTACGATGAGCAGCGGGCCTTCGGGGGCAGTGACCGCGCGGTATTGCTGTTCGTTCAAATTATCCAGGATGGGGTCAATCATGATATGCCTTACAGCGGGGGAATTTGATTTGTGCAGAAAGTGGGCTGACACGGGGGGAAGGGGTCTGAGATCATGGGGCTGTAAGGGGGGAGTGGGCTATGATTTATCTTTACGTAGGGGCTGGATTGGAGGTCACTCCGGTGGAAATGTTTGCTACGAGATTATACCGAGTTCTTGAGCTCTTGGTGCTGCTGGTGGTGGGAGCTACAGCTTTCGCGTATCCCCTTTGTTTGCCTGAGGGGATGCTTCAGGCGATGCATGATTCGATGGGCAGCAGGGTGTTTCAGCAGGTGTTGCCGTGGGTTTCGTGCGGGTTTTCGCCTCTTGTTTTGAAAGAGGCTGTTCTTTTGACGCTGGCGTTTGCAGCGCTTTTTGTGTTTTTGTGGATTAAGGTTTACGAGCAATGGATGGGGCGGGTTTTAAGTACGCCGGAGGTGCGGAGTCCGGGGGGGGGGATTTGGCGGAATCCGATGGTCTGGCTGCTGGCGTGGGTGATTTACAGTGGGGTGTCTATTGCCTGGAGCCCGATTTTCCAGCATAGCCTGGAGGTGTGGGTTCACATGACGGCAGGGATCGGGGTGGCGGTGCTGGCACTTTCGATTCCGAGTGGGCGATCTTTCGCAGTTCGATTTATGGCGTTGGTGTTGGTGTGTGGGGCGGTGCTTGCGGGGGTTGCGCTGTTGCAGCATTTGCAGAAGGCATGGTGGCTGTCGGCTAGCCTTGATCCGAGGAATCGGATGAGCTCGCTGATTGGGCATAATACGGGTTTGTCGGCTTGGCTGATGTTTCCGTTGGCGTATGGGATTTATTTTGGGGTGGTGAACCGGCGGGGGGTGGTGCGGGGGCTGGCGTGGACTTCGGTGGTTTTGTTTGTGGTAGTGATTGTTGCGGCGCAGAGCCGGGCGATCTGGGTTTTGGGATTGCTTATTGTTTTGGGGTTTCCGTGGTGGATGATGAGGTTG
>CAYUGQ010000052.1:0-16704 GCA_964444305.1 uncultured Candidatus Sumerlaeota bacterium | reverse complement strand
ATTTGGCTGGTTTTGGGTTATTCTGCCTCGCGGATAATGCTTTGATTGTGCTGAGCGGTCATTTAGCTGTTTGATATTTTAGGATGATGGAAGGATGTTTTCTGCTACGTCGGTGCGGTAGGCTTTGATGGCGGGGATTATGCCTGCTATGGCTCCGAGGGCTGTTATCCCGAGAGGGGCCCACAGGAGGACGGGGTTCCACTGGGCCATATCTATTACTACTCCTGTTGTGCTGCGGATGATTTGGGCTGCGGCTAATAATATGACGGCATAGATGCCGTAGCCGATGATGACGCCGATGAACGCGATGGTGGCTGTTTCTGTGATGATGGCGGAGAATACGGTGCCGCGCCGGGCACCGAGGGCTCGCATGATGGCGAATTCGCGGCGGCGTTCGTTGATGGTGTTATAGATGCTGGCGAAAATACTGGCGGCTGCTACTACTACGACGAGGTAGGCTACCATGGTTAGTACGCGGTGGACCCAGCCGAGTTTTTCGAACAGTTCTCCCATGACGCGGCCGATGGGCCATGCGAGGGTGGCGACGTTGCCTTGGTTGTTGATCATCTGTTGCAGGCGCATGCCGTGTTGGGGGCTGTTGAATTTTAGCATGACGGCGCTGACTTCTTTGTGTTCGTCTGGGATTTCGACTCCGCGCTGGGGCTCATAGACCTCGCCGCTGCCGCGCAGGACGTGGCCTCCCATGCGGAAGATGCCTTCGATGGGAATCCAGATCACTCGGTCGCTGGGGCTGTTTGTGGGTCCCATAACGCCGGTGACGACGTATTCCTCGGCGTGGGTGTGGGCGTTTTCGCTGGCGGTCAGACCGTGTTGGGGTTGAAAGATGCTTCCGACTTTGAGGCCGGTTTTCTGGGCGACGAAACTTCCGATAACGGCTTCCTGGCGGGTGGCATCAAATACGCGGCCGCTGCTCATGGTGAACTTCCGGCCTTTTTGATACTCGAATTTGTCGAACATGTCTGTTGAGGTGCCGACGATACGAAACCCCTGGTAATTATCGCCTACGGCGAAGGGTACGGCGAGCTGTACTCCGCGCTGCTGTTCCATGGCCTGGTACATGCTCCACGGGATGTTGCCGGGGGAGGTTTCGAGATGGAATACTGTATTTAATACGAGCTGAAGCTGGCTGCCGCGGGCACCCATGACGGCGTCGAAACCGACGGGGCCGCCGGTGAAGGCCTGGCGGGTTTGTTTATTGATGGCGAATACTGACATGATCAGTCCGGCGGCCAGGGCGACGCATAGGGCGGTGATGGCTGTGCTTACGAAGTGCTGGCGCAGGCTTCTGCGTACCATGAGGGCTATGGTGCTCATTGTGATGCCACCTCCGCGGTTTCTGGGTTCCCGGATTCGGGCGGGGCTGTCATGGCGCGGTTTATCTGGCTGAATTCCTGGCGATGTTCGAATTGCTGAAGGATTTCCTGATCGTGGCTGACGAGCAGGAGGGCTGCTTCGTTTTCTGCGCAAACTTCCCGGATCAGGGCCATGGCCTCTGAGGCTCGGGGCCGGTCGAGATTGCCGGTTGGCTCGTCTGCGAGAACGAGGCTGGGGCGATTAGCGAGGGCCCGGGCGACGGCTACGCGCTGTTGCTGGCCGACGCTTAGCTGGCGGGGGCGATAGTCCATGCGGTCTTTAAGTCCCATGCGGGCAAGAAGGTCTTTTGCGCGGGATCGATCAATTTTTCCGCCGAAGCGCATTCCCATTTCCACGTTCTCGAGGGCGGTGTAGCCTTGAAGGAGATTGAATGTTTGAAACACGTAGCCTATGGTGCGGGCTCTTAAGATATCCCTGTAGGCTTCGCTTTTTCCGGACATCAGCCGGCCGGCGATAGTGATCGTGCCGCTGTCTGCGCGGAGGATCCCGGCGATCATATTTAGAAAGGTGGTTTTGCCGGATCCGCTGCCACCCTGAAGGGCCATCTGACGGGCTTGTGGTAGAGAAAATGCGGGGACATCTACTACCAGGGTTTCCTGGCCATCGGGTGAACGGTAGCTCTTTCGCAAATCCGTGATCGTGAGAATGGGTTCCAAACTGAAGTACTCCTCTCTTAAATGAACGGGAAGCGATTATGATCTCGACTGGGTCGGCGGGGCCGGATCAAGCCTAAAGTTAGTGGGTGGGGGCCTGGCAGTCGGCGCAACGACCAAAAAGCATGATTTCGTGATCTTCGAGGGAAAAACCCTGGGGGGTCAGGGTTTTGATTCCGCCTGAGCAGGCGTTGATTTCGTAAACTTTGTCGCAGTAGCGGCACTGGAAATGATGGTGGTGCTCTTTACCGGCCAACTCATAGCGAGGGGCGCTGTCTGGAAGGCCGACGGCTTCCACCAGACCTTCTTCCAAGAAGCTTTTGATGGCGCGATAGACGGTGGCCATGCCGAGGGCGGGAACTTCCTGTCGGGCAGATTCCCAAATTTCCTGTGGCGAGAGCGGGCGATCGTCTTCCTGCATGGCGCGAAGGATGGCGGCCTTTTGTGCCGTTTGTCTCCGGATTATCATTGGTAACTCAATACTCCATCAGGGCGCATTAAGTCTGCGCCGGGCCGCTGCTATCGGGAAAGCGCTGGCTCTTTGATATCAATCTGGTTTCTGGGTACAGGAACCTGTGGTTCAAATGCTTTAAGGGCTGGTAATGGCCGCATGTTAATGTTTTCCTGAGCTTCAGTGCCTCGTTTAGTGATGCGGCCTCCCGGGGGAATGACGGGGCCGGTGGTTTGATTGGAAGCCTGGTCGGGTGACTGGGTTAGGGTCTGCGTTGACAGTTGCTCGACGTTCAGAGGCATAATGCTTGAATCAGTGGTATCGCCGGCGATGCGGCCCAGTTCGCGCCGGAGATTTGCCCGCTCTTCGAGATAAGTGGGCGGGGCTGGAGATGTGGAAACGAAGGTTCCGGAGTGAGTAGTCGCTTGAGAACCGGCGTCAAGGACGGGGTCGGGTTGGGCGTCGGTGGTTACGGTTTCTTCGGCAGGTTCTGCGGGAGCGGCGTTAATTTCCAGTGCGACTTCGGCGAGGGCTTCGCGAAAGGGCTGACCGCCGACTTCGGTGCCCAGGGGGATGAAAGTGATATTGGCATCAATGGCCGCCAATCGCAAGTAGGCGCTGAAAAGGGTTCCGAGATATGTGGCTGAGGGAACGAGAAAGATACGCATTTCGGGATTGCGCTGTCTTAGTTCCGTGGCGATGAGAACGACATTTTCCCGCATCTGGTCTTCGTTGTTTTCGGCAACTTCATCGGCTATGCCGCCAAATATAACGACGATATCTGCCTGAACTTGCGGGGCGGATTGGATCATATTTAAGGTGTCGGCCAGGGTAAGACCAGCGCTGGTATGATCAGCAACGTTGACCCCGAGTTTGGCTTCGGTGGCTGCGATAAGCTCGGGATATGGTGCGCGACGAGGAGAGTCGGGATTAAAGCCGGCTTTGTCTCCGAGAAGAACAATGGTGTGGGTTGTTTCGGAGATTTCTGAGGTTGGACTTTGCGGAGGGGTGGAAAGGGTGGTTGTGGTAACAACCGTTTCCTGACTTGCTGTTCCGGTGGTGTCCTGGGCTGCAGCGTGGCCTGCCGTAAGGGTTAGAACGGCGATGACGGGAAGGACGCGGCAGGCTTTTGTCAGTACCGTATGTGCCAGCGAGGTCATAATTAATCTTCCACCGATGTGTCGATAAAGCGGCCCATGTAACGGTATTTCTGGTAGCGTCGATCGAGGAGTTCTTCTTTTTCGAGCTGTGCGAGCTCCTGCAGGCGATTTTCGATGGCGTGGCCAGTGTTTTCGAAAGTGGACTGGGGGTCTCGGTGAGCTCCGCCGCCGGGCTCGGGGATGATTTCATCGGCGATGCCGAGTTCGATCAAGTCCGGCGGTGTCAGTTTCAGTTGTTCTGCGGCGGCCTGTGCCATGGTTGGTGTTTTCCAGAGAATGCCTGCGCAGCCTTCGGGGCTGATTACGCAGTACCAGGAGTTTTCGAGCATTAAAATGCAGTCGCCTACTCCGACTCCCAGGGCGCCGCCGCTGGCTCCTTCGCCTACGACTACGCAGACGATGGGGACGGAGATATTAAACATATCGCGGATGTTATGGGCAATGGCTTCGGCCTGGCCGCGTTCTTCGGCGCCGATGCCGGGATAGGCGCCGGGGGTATCGATAAATACGACGATGGGGAGATTAAACTTTTGCGCCATTTCCATTACGCGCAGGGCTTTGCGATATCCTTCGGGATGGGCCATGCCCCAGTTTCTATAAATGTTGTCTTTGGTGTCTTTGCCTTTTTGCTGGCAGATGACTGAGATGGGGCGTCCGCGGAAGGTGGCGAAGCCGGTGACGATGGCTTTGTCGTCTCCGAAATATCGGTCGCCGTGAACTTCGATAAAATCGGTCATGAGTGCGTTTACAAAATCCAGGGCGCGGGGGCGGTCTTTGTCGCGGGCAATGAGCACTCGTTGCCAGGGGGTAAGCTGAGAGTACAGCTCCTGGCGTTTCAGTTCGAGTTCTTCGCGCAACTGGGCGAGCTCGGAATTATCTGAGCCATCGCTGGATTCCATTTCGCGGATGCGCTCTTGCAGATCTGCCAAGGGCTTTTCAAAATCGTAATTGCTCATTATGCCTTAACTCAGCTCTTCAGAATCGTATTGGCCACTGCGGGCAAAAATACTTTAAAGTATTGCAGACTGGGCCCGAAAGAATTCTGGCGGTCTGCATGTGACGGTTTTTGTTGGACAAACACGATAGGCTTTACCAGCGCAAGGTTAAAAACTTTTCTGGGGAATTTACGAGGGGTTTTCGGCGGGGTCGGGGGGGCTGGTTTGATTGTTCTGTATGGATGCACCGTGAGGTCCGGCGACGACAAACGGCAAAGGGCTGTTGGCGGTGATAAGGTCGAATACGGCTATTTCCGGGTCGGCCCCCAGGCGGAGTGGTACACCGGCGGTGCCTATGCCGCGACTGACGTAGACAGGACACTGGGGCCCGAAGACGAGTCCGCGGGAGTACTTGTTTTTTCGGATTTTTGGAAGAACCGGTTTGCGATTATTGGGGAAACAAACCTGTCCCCCGTGGGTGTGGCCGCTGATCATCAGGTCAATCCGATAGCGTTTTTCCTGCAGGTTGCGGTCTTCTGCGGTGTCTGGGTTATGGCTGAGGACAAGGCGGGGCATATCTTCGGGCAGACCTGCCAGGGCGGCATCGAAATCGACGCGGTCAGTCCAGGGATCGCCAATTCCAGCGAGGCAAAGGCCGGTAGAGTGATTATCGGTCAGTTCGCGGTCGGGGGTGAGGATAATGCGGTGGTTATCAAGCATGATAATTCCGTGATCAATTAGGGCGTCTATTACGGCTGTGCCGCCTTCCCACCAGTCGTGATTTCCCATGACGGCGACGGTGGCGATGGATGGTTCGAGGCCGGACAGTGCATCAGCGACGGGGCGTATGTAGCGTGGGGAGTTTACTACATAATCGCCGGTCAGGGCGACGATGTCTGGTTTCAAGGAATTGACCCGCTGGACGATGTCGTAGACGAATTCGATGGGCAGCCATGGTCCATGATGGATGTCTGTAAGCTGAACCAGGCGGAGTCCGCTGAGGGCGGGATCGAGATCTCCAATTTCAACCTGGTACATGGAAATGAGAACTCTTTCGGGGCCGGCGAAGTTTTCATAGGCAGTGCGCCAGGTGTCGGAAATCATGACGGCATTGGCTGCGACGCGGCTGCTGGCGGAGCGGAGATTTTTCAGCCAGGAGAGTTTTCGACTTTCGAGATTAAAGCGCGGGCATTCGTAGCCGGCTTCGTTAACTCCCTTCCGATGAAAGGCCGGGCGCTCGACTTCGGGGGGGAGAATTTTCGATGAAAGCTTTTTGGCAGAGGGGGCCATAGCTATCCCCTACAACAACTTGCGTACCGTAATTGAATCATGATGAATGATTCCGGAGCCTGGGCACTTGAAGGTGCCTTGATCGGGGTAATTATTACTCGAAAAGAGCCCAGTCAGTTGCGGCTGCTTTTGGCCCGCCGAATGGAGGGTATCGATTAATTTCGACGTTGACGGTTCCGCGCCAGTCGCCTGTGACGATGGGATAGGAACCGTTACGAGAAACGTCGATGAAGGTCTGGACGTTTTCGAGGGCCTGCCGTACGATGCCGTTGGCTTCGGTGATCCGGTAAATGGGATCGCCGTCGATTTCTTCGATGTTGGTAATGATTTTGAGCTGGTCTTCGCCGGGGAGAATGATGTCATCATACCAGACGAGGTTTAGGGGATATTTGGTGCCTACGGCTAGTTCGGCGTAGGGAAGGCTATAGTTGGCGGCGCTGAGTTCGTGGATGGGATCGGTTACACTGAAGTTGGTTTCGGCTAGGGGGGAGAAGACCTGAAGGCCGAATACATACTCGCCGTCACCGCGGGCTCCGCCGTCGAATTCACGGAGGATTTCTACTTCAGATAGGGTGATGGTGGCGCGGGTGCGGCCGGTGAGCTGGGCGAGGAGACCGACGTGGAATCCGGGTTCGAATTTAAACAGGTCGTGGTTGGCATTGAGAACACTGTGGGTGGGCAGTTGGCCGTCATAGAGGAGTTCGGCGGGAAGATTGCGCAGGATGGCGTCTTCCATGAGGACCATGCCGTCACTGGCTTTGCCGGCTTGTTCTGTGAGGATTCCGTCGTAGAGGTCGTAGTCCGCTCCGACCCAGAAGTGGATTGGGAAGTTTGCAAAATAGGGGGATGATGACGTGTAGTTTGGATTGTTAAGGTTGGCGGTGATCCAGTTATAGCTCATGTGGTTGAGGTCGATCATGGCGTGATCGAGGGACTGACCGAGGACGAGTTCCATGACGGACTGGGGAAAATGAGAGGTGAGATAGTTGCCGGACACGACCCCTTCTGCGGCCACCCAGCGGGCGATGGAGTTGGAGGAGGCGAGGCCTTCGATATCTTTTTCGATGATATAACGGCTGACGAGGGCTCCGAAACTGACGCCTACAAAGGTGACCTGTTTTGCGCCGCTGCGGTCCATGACGTGGCGGGCATGTTTGGCGACGATGGCGGCATACCGGGGCACTCCCCCACCGAAGAGGGCGGTGGCATCTTCCACATCAATGATATCCTGGGGGGTGTAATAGGAAGGATATTGGTCGCCATAGTAGGTTGTAACGGCGACCTGATTTGGGGCGTTGGGGTTGGTGAAGGGTGTTGGCAGGCCGGCGTGGGTTGCGAATTGCATGGCGTAGGGCAGATTGAAATCTTCACCTACGGGTCCGGTGAGGAGGGTGCCCTGAACGTTGAAACCATGAACAAAGATGGTTGCTGTTTCCTCGGGAAGCTCTGCAGCGGGGGCTTGCGTGATGGCAAAAACTGTGAGGATCGCGAGGGAGAATCTTTTAGCTATATTCATAATTATCAACCTTTTAGGGTAATGCCAGGTGGCCGCACGTTCACAGCCTCTTGGGGATACTCTATTGATTGGCGATGTCTCTATTGCCATTTTTTTGTGCAATTCCCACATAACGGAAGTGCCAGGGTTCAGGTTTGTAGCCGACTTCTTCGGTGTTTTCCTGGGTGTAGGATTTTCTGAAGCCGAACTTTTCGGAGTTTTCGTGGAGCCAGCGGCCTTCGGGGGTTTCGCCGAAGGTGCCGCTTAGTATGGTGCGGCGGTTGTCGCTGCTGATGTCTGCGGTGGTGCCGAGCTGATGCTCGCTGTACCCGGGGGCGGCGGTGCCGTTTTGTTTGGGGCCGTGTCGCTCTACGGCTTCGAGGTATAGGCGTTTCTGGTAATCGAAATCACGGAATCCTGAGAAAGCAAGAATGGTCAGATTTTTGGCTTTGGCTGCTTCGGCCATTTTCTCGAAGGCCTCGGCTGCTTCTTCTCGCATGAGAACTTCGCGGGGTCCGAAGACATGTTTTTGATTGAGGGCGCGAAGGTCATCGGGCTGATAGTCGGTGGGAAGGGCGGAGTCTTTGTCGACGGCTTCTTGGCCGACAGGGAGATTTCCTTTGGGGAACTGGCGGCGGTTTCGGGGATCTACGCGGATAAAGTATTCTGCCTGGGCCCAATAGGATTTTCCTTTGCGTTCAAATTTGATCCAGTCGAATCCTTCAGAGTTGCGAAGACGGGTGAGCGGGCGGACTTGATCGCCGTCTTTGAGTGTCTCGCCTGAGGAGGATGAGGATTCGTCGGGGAGGTCGTAGACGGGAAGTTCGGGTTTGATGAGGGTGAGCATGGCGCCTTCTTCGTCGAGGGCGCCTTCAGGCAGATAAAGATTGGGGCTGGAGCGGGCACGTTCTATGAGTTGAGCGGGGGCGAGGGAGGCCGTTTGAACGGTTTTCTCTGGGAGATAAAATGTCATGGATTCATTTGGGGAGTCGGAGGGCGTTATCGTTGATGCGGGGCTTGTTGCGGAGGCGGGATTTTGCTTTAGCATGGTGAGGAGGGTGTGGTCGGATGACAGGCGTTGGAGAGCAGATGACCAGACCGGAGTGCTGGTGGTGAGTATGTCTTCGAGGGCGATGCGGGATTGGACGGGAGGTGGGACGTTTACGGGGATGGGCTGGATGAGGCGGGGTTCGATGGCATAGGTGAGTTCTGTGGGGGAATCTGAGGGCATTAGGCGCGGAAGGCCCCAGTCGAGTTTGTCGGCTAACTGGGTTTCCAGGAGGCCGGTATTGGTGCTGTAATCGAAAATTTCTATGCTTGTGGCTACGACGCGGGCGGGCTGGGAAATGGGGGGAATCTGTTGAAGGACTGGCGGAGGAAGGAGGGGCGGCTCTGCACGGGCAAGCGCGGGGGGCAATGGAAGACAGGCCAGGCGACCGTCTGTGTATTGCCCCTCTTCGGGCTGGGACAGTTTGATCTGAAAGGCCAGCCCTACGACGCATAAAGTGAAAATTAACCACAAGTACTTCATCATTGTTTCTGCTCACACCAGCACAGGCTCGCAGGCGTCAAGTAAAGAAGGTGTGTGCAAACTATTCCCGAAACAGATACTGTGCCTTTGCGGGGAACGCGGTTGACGGGGGTGCGGACCGGGTAGAAAACGGGGATTTATTAGGCTGTGGGGGGTCGGCGGGCACGGTCATTGCAGTGCTTCTGAAATAGTCCATTATTAAAACCAAGGAGAAGAAGCAGATGAAAATTAAAAGTTTTGCACTTGTGGTCGCATTGGCAGCCGCGCCGGTGAGTTTGTTTGCACAGAGCAATATGGTTCACGTGCGTGTTATTAATGCGGTGCCAAATTCTGAGCCGCTGACGGTTTCCATTGGAAATACGCAGATTGCTAACGGGATCGCTCCGAACGGAATTTCGCAGTTCAGGCAGATTCCGGAGCCGGGGGATGATCAGCATATTACGATCCAGATGGGTACGCAGCAGGTGCGGACGGAGGAGACGTTTGATCTGGATGATGATGACGAGAATTATACGATCCTGGTGACGCCGGATGAGGAGAACAATACTCCGAAGGTTGTGCTTCTGGAGAATGACCGTGATGACGTTGATCAGGATGAAGTGGAGCTGATGATTATTAACGCGGCTCCGGAGCATCGGTCGGTTAAGGTGCGGATGAATGATGATGTGAAGGCGCGTGGCATTAACTATGGCCGGTCGAGTGATGAGGATGTTGATCCGGGTCAGTATAACCTGGCGTTGATTGATGCGAGTGGTTCGGATACGATCATTGCGCAGAAGTCTGTGACCTTGACGGGTGGCAGCAATGTAACGGTTTTGCTGACTTCTCCTAACCATGTGGCTATTGTTGATGACCGGAATCCTGAGCGGGATCTGGCCGGTAACCAGGCTGGCGCTTCTGGTCAGACGACTGGTACGGTTACGACGCCGAGTGCAGGAATGACTACGCGCC
Organism: uncultured Candidatus Sumerlaeota bacterium; assembly: GCA_964444305.1. Classification (GTDB taxonomy): domain Bacteria; phylum Sumerlaeota; class Sumerlaeia; order Sumerlaeales; family Sumerlaeaceae; genus JAKFFN01. Next base: position 6,843 of record CAYUGQ010000052.1, on the reverse strand, counting down.
CGGCTGGCAGCCCTGGCGATGCTTCGCGCGGTGCTCTGCCGGGTGTTGGTGCTTCTCCTTCGTCTGATGCAACGATGACGACGCCGGCTATGAGTCTTATGTAGAATTTTCAGGGCAATGGCTCTGGAACAAATTAGGGTATCTGCCTTCCGGTGGATACCCTTTTTTTTGCCTGAGGCTGGATATTATGCGCCTTCGACGGCGCTGATGACTTCGTTGATATTTACGGGGGCGGGGGCGAAGCGTGTGACGGTATCGTGGAGCTCTTTGAGGAGATGTTCGGGGACTTTGCCGGATTCGCGGTAGGCGCGGATCATTTCCTGGTAGTACCAGTGAGTGCCAACTTTTCCGGTGGTGAAGCGGCAGTAGACGTCGTCGCCGCAGCGAAGCCAGTCGGCGAGGACGCTGCGGGCGTTATGGAGTTTGTCGGCTACGGAAATGAGGAGTACGTTGGGGTCTTTGTGGCGGAGGCGTTCGATGTATTCGACTTTGCGTTCGACCCAACTTGGGCGGGGTGCGCCTTCTTCGGCGGTCATCTCGCTGCATCCGCGGACTAATGCACCGACGCGGTTTCCGAAGAGGATTTCGATTTCGCGGGCGGTGGCTTCTCCGCCTTGATCTTCGACGGCGTCGTGGAGAAGGGATGCGATCCAGACGTCTTCGTCCCGGGTGTTATCCATGACGATGGAGCAGACGCCGAGGAGATGTGAAAGATATGGGACGTCGGAAACTTTGCGGGTTTGCTGAGCATGTTTCGTGGCGGCGTAATCGAGGGCCTGTCGAAACCGGGTTGTAATTTCTGAGACACTATGCATGGATTGAATGCTACAGCAAACCCGCTTAATTCCTGCAAAGTTACTTCAGGTTTACGGTGTTGTAATTGTAGCGGCTGGTGCCGTAGTTGTATGCTGAAGATCCGCTAAAGGATGATGCATTGGCCCAGTCGGGCTGAAGTCCGTAGTTGTATTTTACGGAATAGCCATGACCGGTTGGGCGGTTTAGAATTGATGATGCGGGGACCTGGGGGGTGCAATGGGGTTCGATGCCGCGGCAATAGGATGTGCCACAGCTTGACCAATGTGCACCTTCAATTTGGGATGGTGCGCCGTGCAGACCTACGGCGGCAACGCCGAGAAGCAGCCAACCACAAGACATAATGTTCCTCCTGAGATGATGTCGGTTATTCCCGCTTTGTGGTGCGGGATTACTTATTAATTAAGACTTGGGTCATGTTGAAATTGGGAATGCATTAAAAAAGCGCCGTAGGTACGGCGCTTTGCGTTTAAGGAAAGGGGAAGATTTTTGAGGAGACTTAGTAGGAGCGTGGACCGAAATCAACGCCGGCTCCGACGCCGCCGACATTTGCTCCGAAGCCGACTCCGTCATCGCCGGATTGAACGCCGGCGCCTAACATTTGCTGGCCATCATAGTTGATGCCGGCTCCGACGCCGCCCTGATCACTGTAGCCGTAGTGGCCACCGTAGGGGTTTGCCTGAGGGGCGCCGTAGTAAGGCTGCTGATGGTGTGCCGGGGCGTATGCGGGACCTGCATACTGAGGCTGGTGATGCTGTTGCTGGTAGTGGGCCTGCGGAGCTGCGTAGGCGAACTCCGGGGCGCTGTGCTGCTGATGGTGGGTCTGGGCCACATAGTAGTTGGAATGGGTTACGTTTCCAACTTGCTGAGGAATTTCGATACAATGACCACCGGCATTGCCTGAATTTAGCAGGCCGAGAACGGCGACAGCAGCAAGGGCGGGTAACAATACATCACACATAATATAATCTCCTTAAGTTGTGAGTCTGATGTGTTTCAAACTTCGCATAAGGCTTAGTGCATGAAGTGTGCCGATTTGGATGACAGGTGTTAAATTTTCTGGGATGATGGGCGGGGTTGCGCGTGATTTAAGTTTTCCGGTTACTTTAATACAGAAACTTATGACAGCGTTGTACAATGGTGGCATGGCCAAACGTAAACGTCTTATTTCGCGCGACACTGAGCAGTGGCTTAATTATAATATTGGGATTCCGGTTGTGTGGGGGATCCTGCGTTGCCTTGCTTTTACGTGGCGTTTTAAGCGTATTAATCCGGAACGGGCGCATGAGCGTCCTTCGATTTATGCTATTTACCACGGGGATCTGGTGGTTGGGGCGCAGGAGCTGCCGAGCTTTGGTTCGCGTCTGGAGGTTCTGACGAGTCGGAGCCGGGATGGGTGGCTGGTGACGCGGTATGTTCATTTGTTTAAGCGGCGTACGATTAGGGGGGGGTCTTCAAAGGGGGCGGAGTCGGCTTTGCGGCAGATGGCGCGGCGGCTGACTCAGGGATACAGTGTGATTATTCCGGTGGATGGGCCGCGGGGGCCGGAGGGTGAACCGAAGATCGGGGTGATCGCTATTGCGTCTTTGACGCAGGCGCCGATAATTCCGTGTGCGGTGCGGAGCCAGAGTTGCTGGCGGTTCAGGTCATGGGATCGGATGATGGTGGTGAAGCCGTTTGGTAAGGTGGAGCTGCACTGGGGTGAGCCTTTTTATGTGGAGAAGGATCTGGACCGGGCGGAGCTGGAGAAGCGGCGGGTTGAATTGAAAGAGATTCTGGAGAAGATGCATCAGGGGACGAAGTGAGGGCGGCTTTTGGGTTTCAAGGTGGTGAGGATGAGGGTTTCGGGCTGGAATTATTTGCGGCGCCGGGATTTTCTGCGGCGGCCTTTTTTCGTGAGGGGGGCGTACATTTTTTTCCGGATGGTTCTGCCTACGGCGAGATGCCAGGGGATGTCGGTGAGGCGCTGGCGTTCTTGTGCGGTGATGCTTTCTGGAAAATAACGTGCGCGGATTTTGAGGACTGTGAGCCAGTCTATTTCGCAAAGGGCGTGAAAGACTTTGCTGCCTTTGGCGGTGCGTCCGGAATGGACTGCGGTTTCAAAGTCGATGATTTTGGGGTTTCCATCGATTCCTCGGAGGATATTGCGGCGGCGGAGATCGCCGTGAGCGACGCCGCGGTTGTGCATTTCGGCGACGATCTGGTCGAGTTTTTTAAAGAAATCGAGGCCGAGGAGGTCTGCCATTTTGGTGCGTGGGAGGGGGCGGGCATCGAGCCATTCCATGATGAAGCCGAGGCTGCCGAGCCTAGTGATGAGCTGTGGTACGCCGTCCATGCCTCGCAAGGCTTCGTAGGTACGAATTTCACGGGCGGCGGCTATGCGGCACCAGGTGTGACGAAAGAAAATGGGGCGTGCGCTCCAGTCTTTCATTACAAATCGTACGCCATCGGGGGCAATAAGTTCGATGACGTCTGGGGCGACCCAGGTGGATGCCTTTTTGAGATATCTTTTTTCGAACTGATCGAGGTTGTCGCGTCCGGGGAGTATTTTACTGAGCCTCCGTAAAGCTTTTCGTCAAAACCGGGTCGGTGATCTTTCATTCAGAGCGCGGATGTCGGACTGGGATAACAGGGGGCTGACCGGGTGATGATCGGGAGGGTTATGGGTGGGCACGTCATGATCAAAAAGAACCATTGAATTTTTCATCTTTTTTGCAAAATAAAACTTTTATATTTTATGTTTTAGCATCAACCTCGCTGAACAGCGAAACCTATTAAAAGGGAGCGTAAACTTCAATGACTGGGACAGACCGTCCAAAAACTCCGGCAGACGTCTTGAAACTTGCCGACGAGCATGAGATTCAGTTTGTGGATTTCAAGTTTGTAGACATGCTCGGCACCTGGCATCATCTCACGATTCCACGCAACATGCTGGATGAAGACAAATTTGAGGACGGCCTGGGTTTTGACGGGTCTTCTATCAGGGGCTGGAGAGCAATTAATGAGTCGGACATGCTCTTTATGCCGGATCCAGAAACTGCTTTCATTGACCCGTTTACGATGCACCCGACGCTTTCTCTAACGTGTAGCATTTTGGATCCGATTACGAAGGAGCGTTATTCGCGGGATCCTCGTGGGGTGGCGGTTAACTGTGAAAATTATGTAAAATCTCTCGGGTTTGCGGATACGGTTTTTGTGGGTCCGGAGCTCGAGTTTTTCATTTTTGACGGGATTCGTTTTAGCAACCAGCCGCATGAGTCGTACTTTTTCATCGATAGCGATGAGGGTATTTGGAACAGCGGTCGGCCTCATGAAGATGGGAACCCTAACCTGGGTCATCGGCCGAATTATAAGGGTGGGTATTTGCCGGTTGCGCCTACGGATTCTCAGCAGGATCTGCGGAGTGAGATGGCGGCTAACCTGATCAAGGTGGGGATTGAGGTTGAGGCTCAGCACCATGAGGTGGCTACGGGTGGTCAGGCCGAGATTGATATGAGATTTAACACGCTGCTGCGGATGGCGGATGATTCGCAAAAATATAAGTATGTGATAAAGAACACGGCGGACCAGTGGGGCAAGACGGTTACGTTTATGCCGAAGCCGATGTTTGGTGATAATGGCAGTGGCATGCACGTGCATGTTTCGCTGTGGAACGGTGGCAAGAACTTATTTGCGGGGACTGGATATGCGGGGCTGAGCGAGACGGCGCTGCAGTTTATCGGTGGCGTTTTGAAGCACGCTCCGGCGATTTTGGCGTTTACGAGCCCGACGACGAACAGCTATCGGCGCCTGGTGCCGGGATATGAGGCTCCGGTGAACCTTGCTTATTCGATGCGTAATCGTTCGGCTGCGGTGCGTATCCCAATGTATTCGGGGAGTGAGAAGGCGAAGCGCATGGAGTTTCGTCCGCCGGATCCGACGGCGAATCCGTACCTGGCTTATTCCGCTATTGTGATGGCGGGTCTGGATGGTATTCAGAACAAGATTCATCCGGGTGAGGCGCTGGACAAGAACATTTATGATTTGCCGCCGGAGGAGGCGCGAAATGTGCCGCAGGTGCCGGTTTCGCTGGAGGGTGCGCTGGACGCGCTGGAAGCTGACTATGAGTTCCTGCTTAAGGGTGATGTGTTCTCGAAGGAGTTGATCGAGTCTTATATTAACTATAAGCGGGAAAATGAGGTGGCTCCGTTGAAGCTTCGGCCGCATCCGTATGAGTTCCAGCTTTATTACGGTATGTAAAATGTAAGTTTTGGAATGATGCCCCTGCGAAAGCGGGGGCTTTTTTTTGGTTACGGATGGCGCTGGATGATGGCTTTTGTCTGAGTATATTCTTCCATGGTGTGGCGGACGCCTTCGCGGCCGGTGCCGCTTGCTTTCATGCCGCCGTAAGGATAGTTGTCGACGCGGACCATGGGGGTGTCGTTGATAATGATTCCGCCGTAGTTGAGGGAGTGGGTGGCGTGGTGGATGATGCGGGTGTCGTAGGTGAAAATTGAGGCCTGGAGGCCGTAGTCGGAATTGTTGGCGAGGTGGATGGCCTCGTCTATCTTGGCGTATTTCTGGAGGATGGCGACGGGGCCGAAGATTTCTTCACGGGCGCATTTTGTGTGTGGGGGGACGTCTGCGAGGAGGGTGGGGGCGATTACGTTTCCGGAGCGGGTGTGGCCGCACAGGAGGGTGGAACCGGCTGAGATGGCTTCGTCTACCCATTGGATTATGCGGTTTGCTGAGGTTTGATCGATTACGGGACCGACAATTGTGGCGTCGTCTGAGGGGTCGCCTGCAGAGATTTTGGCAGTGGCGTCGATCAGGTGAGAGACGAAGGATTCGTAGATGGCTTCGTGAATGATGAGGCGCTGGGCTTTGATGCAGACTTGTCCGGCGGCGGCGAAGGCGGCGGTGGCAAGTTTCCGGGCGGCGGTGGGGACGTCGGCGTCTTCGTGGACAATGGCGGGGGCGTTGCCGCCGAGCTCGAGGAGGACGTGTTTTCGTCCGGCAATGGATTTGAGGTGCCAGCCTATTTTGCCGCTTCCGGTGAAGGAGAATACGCCGGGGCGATCATCGCGAACCATGAGTTCGGCGGTTGGGTTTTCCATGGGCATAATGCTGACGGTGCCGGGGAGGACTTTTGCAGTGTCGATAATTTCTGCGAGGCGCAGGGCAGTCAATGGTGTCTGAACGGCGGGTTTGAGGATAATGGGTGTGCCGACGGCGAGGGCCGGGGCAATTTTGTGGGCGACGAGATTGAGGGGGAAGTTGAAGGGGGCGATGGCCGCGACGGGGCCGAGGGGGACGCGATTGAAGTGTCCGGTTAGGCCAGTGGATGATGGGGTTATGTCGAGGGGAATTTGCTCTCCGGTGAAGCGGAGGGCTTCGTGGGCGGCGAGGGTGAAAGTGGTGACGGCGCGATCGACTTCGCCACGGGAGTATTGAATGGGTTTTCCGGATTCACGGGTGATGAGTCGGGCGAGGGATTCATGATTTTGGTGGATACCGTCGGCGATGGCCTGGCACTGACGGGCTTTTTCGTGGCGGGGCAGGGCGTGCTGATGGGGAGCGACGTCGGTGGCGGCGGCCAGGGCTTCTTCCAAAAGAATGGGAGAGGCCGTTTCGGCCTCTCCCACGATGTCCGAGTCCCAAGGACTTCGGATGGTGACTGATTCATCAGTACCTGGGAAGCGCCCTGCTACGTAGGATCGGAGACGCATCAGGGTTAACTTAAGCTGCGCCGTTGGCCTGCATGAGGGCGAAATTGCCATCTTTGCGGCGATAAATGATACTGAATTCATCGTTATCGGCGTTGGTGAAGCAGAGGAAGTTTTCGTCCCGGAAGAAGAGTTCTTCTGCGGCCTCGTGTACGGTCATGTGACCGGACGGATTTTTGGGTGAGGGGAAGATCCGTACATTCAGCTTCTCGTGGACTACGGGGACGGGACGATTACTGGTTTCGCGATCGTGTCCGTTTCCGTTTGTGAGACGGGGGCCGGTTTCGATGAGTGGAGTGGGTTCAGAGTCGGGTGAAAAATCTGC
>CAYUGQ010000051.1:0-16940 GCA_964444305.1 uncultured Candidatus Sumerlaeota bacterium | reverse complement strand
GTGAAGTCTGAGGCACTGATTATGGACCGGGATTATTTTGAGTCAAGAACTTTCCTGCAGATACGGAACAGATTTGGCGAGCATCTGGAATTAAGCCCGCGCCGGACACCACCAGTTGTGCTGTTATCTTATTAACGCCTGATGTGTTTGCCCGGTACGGGGTAGACTGAGGCAGATTGTTAAAAGGAGCGGCTATGATTTCGTCCAAAGGTTTTGGCGCTACGAGTGCGGATGCGGATTTGGCCTTGCTGGAATTTTCTCGCAGGGAGCCCGGCGAGACCGACATTCAGATGGAGATTCTGTTTTGCGGTGTCTGCCATTCGGATTTGCACCAGGTTCGGAATGAGTGGGGCGGGACCAATTATCCCATAGTGCCGGGGCATGAGATCATTGGACGCGTGACTTTTGCGGGCTCGAAAGTCAGCAAGTTTAAAGTAGGTGACGTTGCAGCCGTTGGTTGCATGGTGGACTCCTGCCGAAATTGTGACCATTGCCGCGAAGGACAAGAGCCATATTGCCTGAAGGGGGTGGTGTGGACCTATGGCAGTCTGAGCGAGAAGGACAAAGAATACACCAAGGGGGGGTACTCAAATAACTTTGTAGTGGATGAAGCGTTTGCGTTGCGGGTGCCTGAAAATCTGGACCTGGCAAGCGCAGCTCCGTTACTGTGCGCAGGGATTACCACATGGTCGCCTCTGCGGCATTGGAATATCGGTCCAGGAAAGCGGGTCGGTATTGTGGGGCTGGGGGGGCTTGGCCACATGGCTATCAAGTTTGCCAGTGCGCTGGGAGCTCAGGTGACACTTTTCACAACGTCACCAGGCAAGGCCGAAGATGCCCGCCGCATGGGGGCGGATGATGTGGTCGTGTCGAAAGATGAAGGAGCCATGGCAGCCCATGCCGGTCAGTATGACTTTATTTTGAACACCGTGGCGGCTAAGATTCCATTGGATCCTTATCTGGGCCTGCTTCGGCTGAACGGAGCGCTGGTGCTGGTTGGTCTGCCCAATGAACCTCTGCCGGTTAATGCATTTTCCCTGGCCGCCATGCGGCGATCCATTGCTGGCTCAATGATCGGTGGTATTCGCGAGACGCAGGAGATGCTGGATTATTGCGGCCAGCGCGGCATAACCTGTGATGTGGAAATCATTTCTATGGCTGATATTAACATCGCTTATGAGCGGATGTTAAAGAGCGACGTAAAATATCGATTTGTGATTGATATGGCCACCCTGCAGTAGTCCTCTCCATAGCTCAGTGCCCGAAAAGGGCGAAGTCCAGGAGAGGGAAGAATCCGTTTTTATGTTGTATGTTGTTGTAAAGCGGTACCTGTGCGTACTGCTGTTGTTATTGGCGCCAATCTCAATTGGTGCCCAATCTGTTGCCCAGAAAATTGCAGAGGCTGACTGGTTCAGTCGTCCGGTGGGCAAGGGGGTAACCTGGAAGTCTTATCACTTTGACCAGTTGTTTACCGGTCCCCAGAATATTTCGGTTATCGAGGCCGATCTGAACGAGCCGGGAGTTAGACTGGCTCTGGCAAATCGCACGAACTCCCTCGCGAGGACAAGCGTCTTGATGCAGGTAGATTTATCCGGTGTAGCCGCTGGAATAAACGGTACCTTTTATCGCACAGGGGGTCACGCAACTTATGTGCGTGTAAACAGTAACGAGATTCCACCGGCCGATACCTGGTCAAACTGGGGATATCAGGGCGGTCTGGCCTTTAACCGCAATACCAATGCTGCGGCTGTTTTGCCGCGGCCTGTCAACAGCGGCGGGGCCGGAGGAGCTCCGGCTAACTGGCGCACGATTAACAACCAGTATACCGATGTGATGGTGAACGGACCGTTGCTGGTGCGTGATGGACAACTTGCCGAGGCCCAGTACGGAAGCATTACCAGTCACTGCACTGCCAGACACCCCCGCACAATGGTGGGAATGAAGCCGGGCAATATTTTACTTCTTGTAACCGGTGACGGTCGCCATGCGGGGAAGTCCGTTGGATTGACCTGTGAAGAAATGGCCCAGGTGATGCAGGCCCTTGGCAGCACCACGGCATTCAGTCTGGATGGCGGCGGCTCTACTGCAATGTATGCCCGAGGCGAACCAAATGTTGGGATCGTCAACTTCCCATCTGATAACCAGCAATGGGACCATGCAGGGGAACGGTCGGTTACGAATGGTATTGGCGTAATTGCACCCATGCCTGATCCATTAGCTTATGACGCGCGAACCCAGGTGACGTCCGTTCCCAATAGGCTGGAAAAGGGTCAGGTCGGCATCGTATCAGTTCGCCTGACAAACATCGGCGAGCTGCCGTGGAATAACGAGCGGGTGTCCATTACCACCGCACGGCCAGCATTCACACCGAGCCGCTTTCATGTCCCTCAGTCCTGGATCAATGACCACACCCCGTGGCGTTTGCCGGCCAACACAACGGTTAACCCCGGCCAGAGCATTATAGCGAGCTTTCAGGTTACAGGCCCGAGTCTGCCTGCGACCGGATCCGTATCCGAACATTTCCAGCTAACCTTGGATGACACGTCGCGCTTTGGACCAGGGGACGAGCGGCTGCCAATCTCCATGGTTGTGAGTGGAGATTCGGACGATATTATGATCGAAACCCGGTCCGGTGGCCATAATGTTGCCTGGTATTCAGACCAGGGAATGGCCGACTCAAATGTTCCCGTTGCTGTCGACGGTGCGACGCCAGGGCTGGGGGTTCGCTATGGCAGCACATATCGTTCGGTTGCCGGAGCGAAGTCCGCCAGCTACAGACCTAACTTCCCCGATCGCGGTCATTATCGGGTGCATGTGGCCTGGCCCGCAGCTAATTTGCGTCGTAGCCCAATAACCTATAAGATCAGGCACCGCGGCGGCGTAGAAGTGTACCAGATCGACCAGACACAAAATGCCGATCAGTGGATTATGCTGGATCCCGTGGCCTTTGAGTTTGATGCCGGGCAGAGTGATCAGGGCGTTGAGATCAGCAACGAGAATATCGACCTCAGCGGAAACATGTATGCTGGCCCGGTCTGGTTTGAGTATGTACCTGACGCAAACGTAGAAAACTGGGAGCTGTACTGATTCTGCTGCCAAAGCTGAGTTAAGATGAAAACAAAAGACCGCCGGATTGGACGCATCCGGCGGTCTTTTTGTTTTTGTGCTACTGGAGTCGATTAAAAGAGCAGTTCGAATCCGGCTTCATTCAGAGTACGATCCCGCTCCTGCTCACGACGGACAGCAGGCATGGTCTGACCATAATCCAAAGTCACCTGACGACGGACGCTCTCAAACGGAGGAACGGTTGGAGGTATACGAGAATCCATTCGTACGATCATCACCTCGCTGCCGTACATGAAAGGTTCAGAAACCTGACCAGGTTCCAGATGCTTTAACTGATTTTTGAAAGCATTGCCGCGAAAATCATCGCTGACATTGCCGAGCAGGCCGCCACGGCTGCGGGTGGAAATCGACTCACTTTCCCGGCGCGCCAGGTTGATAAAATCATCCAGTGTGTTGATCCGGGAGCGGATTTCGTTGAGAGACTCAGTAGCTTCTTCAATAGCCTGAGCCTTCTGAGAAGGGGGCAGAGTCAGGTTAATCCGCTTCGTAATTTCGCGAATAGTCACCTGGGCGGGACTGGTGTATTTGTCGAGATTGTCATTATAATACGCCCGCAGATCTTCCGTCGTAACCTGGTTTGCCGTCGGATTTTTCGTTTTCTGATACACCGCCACAATTTCTGATATGGCGATCCCGTCTAAGGTCTCCTGATACTCTTCTGTCTTGTCCAGCCCCTGAGCTTTGGATTCCGTTACTGCGAGAAATGAGACAATAGACGGCGCCATCTGGAGAATATCCAGGCGTTCCTGGCGCGTAAGCTGACTCCAGTCTTTTCCCGTTAAACGCAAATCGGAAAGGTATTGCGCCAGATTGTATTCAAAGCCGTCCGTGTGAACGATAATTGTAGAAGTCGACAACGGATCTGAACCCAGGTAGTTCGGCCGACTAATGGCTTCAGTGTTAATCTGAAGGTTATATTTGCTCCAAAGCTGATCAAGAGTCCGTTCTCGAGCTTTCTCAACCGCCTCTCGCTGGTGCGAACCATCAGACTGAATCTGCTGCAGGATGTATTCGCGCACGGTTTCATAGGGAATAGTTTCAGTAGTTTCGCGATCCTGAAGGATAAGGATATTAAGACCGGAAGCCGTGCGGACGACCTCCGTCACGCTGGTTTCCTTCAGGCGTTCGGCCGCTTTAATCAATTCATCATGGTAGGGGAGATCAGCAGAAATCTGCAGGGGCGGCGTGGCAGAAACGACGTAGTCATCCGCGCTGGTGGCCAGCTCGTCGATTGTCTTTCCAGCCAGAATCTCGCGGCGCAGGTTCTCAGCAAAGGCCGTGGCAGACGCGATACGGTCATCGCCAAAAGGAACAAAAACCACTTCACCAGCCTGCAGGGGAGAGGAAAGAACCCGGTCCTGCAGTTCTGTAGGGGTCTGACGAAGGTAGTACGGTTCATTTCCAGACAGGATTCGTTCCGCCGCCGAGGAGTCGCCCGAGATCGATTCCGCAAGACCTTGAAGGGTGTCGCCTTCTTCCACCGTAACCATTTCATAGGTGCTTACGTGTAGCGCCCGCGCGACGTCTCTTGCAGGCTGAGTAAACATCTCATGCTTATTTTTCTGATAATAATCCTGAGCCACCTGTTCGGTCAGGCGCTCAATCTCCGGGGTGATAATCTCCGCAAAATAGAGCCGGTTAAGAATGTCTTCTTCCTGTGCCTGGATTTTCGCCGCGACTTCGGGATGGTTTTCGTCGATCCCGGCTTCTTTGGCCTTCTGATACAGAACCCGCTCATAGACAAGCTGTTTGACGGTCTCCACCTGCTGGGAGCGGCCCAAGGTGGCAAAATGCTCCGGACCGGTAATACGAATATTGGCTGGTCTGCGGATGGCCAGGGTGGCGCTGACCTCCCGATTGGTCAGTTCCCCGCCATTCCATTTCGCCACCGGAATCACTTCTGAACTGGTAAATACCGAACCTTCACTGGCGGAAGACGGACTCGGAGCAACACGGGCAACCGGCGCCGCATTCTCAGATGACGCTGCGGGAGAAGTTCGCGCGGTGCGTTTGGCAGCGTCTGTCGCTGCCCGGTCAACCTGGACCGGACTTGAATCCTGGGCCGCCACATTAAAAGTTGAGAAAATCAGGAATGATACTAAAGCTATAGCGGGATAGCGCATGAAATACAGCGACTCCTTTGGCATTTAGACAGCTCCAGCGCCCCGGCATCGGCTGGTGCAACATTGATTTTTACATGAAACTCCGGGGTTTTGTTCCGCTGTCTGAATGATCCGATTACGATGAAGATGGGATTTCCACCGCATTCTTGTCTTGATATGCAGCCGGTTTGCATGGGAAGTTTGAGGTAATGTTTAACTATACAGAAGATCAACAGCGTGCCCTGGACTTCCCGGGAAATGTCATCGTGTCAGCCGGAGCCGGTTCCGGAAAAACCCGCGTGCTCGTAGAAAAGTATTTTCGCCTTCTAGTCGACGAAAACCCGTCATGGCCCGTGGAGGCTGTCGTAGCCATTACGTTTACACGCAAAGCGGCGGCGGAGCTGAAATCCCGTATCGTCCTACGCGTTCTTGGTGAGCTGGAAAAACCAGATCTTTCCCCCGACAGGCGAGCCCGTCTCAAGCATATCCGCGCAACAGTAGGTGCGGCTCCGATCGGCACTATCCATACATTTTGCGGGCGTGTGCTGCGTGAATTTGCTTTTGATGCTCACCTTAACCCCGATTTCGGGATCGTCGAAGGTGCCCGGGAGAGCACTCTTCGTACTGATGCGGCCCGCGAGACGGTGGCCTTCGCCACAGCCGATACAGGAAGCGATATGTATAAAGCGCTTCTCGCCCTTCTTAACGTCATGTCGCCCATGAAATTACAGGGGTTGCTCGCCCAGATGCTGGCCTGGCGGGCAAACTACCTGAGCCCTGCCCGTCGATACCTGGATTCCACTGTGGACGACCTGTTCGAAGATTTGGGCGAGCTCCACCGTCAATATGGTCTGCGCGTAAAACAGATTCTGGCTTCAAACTGGAAACCTGTTCTAAGGAAACTGGAAAGAATCTGCCTGCCCGGATCTCTACAAAGTCTGGCTACACAGATATTGACCAACTGGCCGGATGACCCGGCAGAGGACTGGGAACGCTTTGACGAATCGATTCAGCATTTTGTGGCGACTGCACTGACCAAAGCAGGCAAATGTCGGGTCGCGCCCTTTAAAGAGGCCGGCGTCGGGGCTGAAGACGACATCCGGGACCAAATGGAAAGTATGGCCAAAGATCACATGCAGGCGGCCATCAGGAGTCTTGGGATGGAAGATCGGGAAGACCTCGATTTGTCCCGCCATCTGGCGCGCCTGTTTCTTCATGCGGTAGAAGCCTACAGTAAGCTGCGAGGCGGGGGAGAGACCGAAGACGACGCCCAATTGCTGGATTACGCCGACCTAGAAGTTCTTACCGAACGGATGCTGGAAGAGAATCCTCCTGTGGCCCACCAGCTTCGCGAGCGATATAAGTATTTAATCCTCGACGAATTTCAAGACACCAGCGAACAGCAATGGAACATCCTCCGTTCTATTTGTGTGGATGAATCCGGCGACGCGCTGCCAAACCGGCTTTTTGTAGTGGGCGATCGAAAACAGGGCGTTTATGGTTTTCGCGACGCCAACGTGCGCCTGTTCTCCCAGGTTCAAGACCTGATCACCCGATGCAACGATGAGTGGAATGGATGCCGTGGTGAGGTCAGCATGACGGCAAATTTCCGCACAGCGCGACACCCGTTGGGCCTGGTTAACCGGGTCTTCGAACGAGTGCTGTCATCAGTGGACAGTCAGTGGTCAGTCGAATTCGAAGCCCTGGATTTGATGAAATCCGGCGAGGATAGCGGATGCGTTGAGTATCTATTCATCGAACCGCCGGAAGATGAGTCGGGAAAACCAATCAAAATCAATGCTCCTGAACGGCTCCAACAGGAAGCTATCCTCGTTGCGGCTCACATAGCCCGAGCCATTAATAATGGAGTCCCCGCGAAAGACATCGCCATTTTAACGCGCCGGCGGGCGGTGTTTTCTGAATTTGAAAAGGCCCTTCAGGCCCACGGCATCCCCGTAGCAACGCAAGACATCGACAATATGTTTAAGCAGCCTGAACTGGCCGACGCCCTGGCCGCCCTGAATGCGGTGGTTTACCCCCACCGGGATTTGGTTTTGGTTCATTATCTGCGCTCGCCCGGCGTCGGGTTCACCGATGATTTGCTGCTGAAGATTTCCCGAACGCCAGGTCGGAACTATTACGATAAAGCGGTGCGAGTGCTGGCGGAGGGGAAGTTTCGACTGGACGACCAGTGGATCCCCCTTGAGCGTGTCGAACTCGATCGGCTGAATTTTGCCCTCACTACGCTGCGCAAAGCGCGGGAGATGGTAGGTCTCCAATCCCCACACATAGTGGTTCAATATATAATTGATACGCTGGGCTTGCGGTTAATCGCCCGGGGATCAAATAGAGCCGAGCAGGCAGTCTTAAACCTGGATCGACTTCTTGATCAGGCCCGGGCGGCAGAGTTTATCAGCTACGAAGACTTCCTGGAGTGGGTTCAGGGAGAAGAGGCCAGCGAACGCGGCAGGGGAGAGGAAACAGAACTGGCGACCCTCGATGCTGTAAAAATCATGACAATCCACGCCGCAAAGGGCTTGGAGTTTCCGGTAGTTTATCTCCCAAATCTGAACACTGGAACCGGAGGGCCATCCGCTTCAGTGGCGGGAGATAAGGATTGGATGACGCTCCGCCTGTCAGCCGACATGAGCGGTGATCAACCGGCCTTTCTGTCAGAATATTTTAAGAAGCGAGACGAAGAACAAGCTCTTGCGGAAGAGCGTCGCGTGTTCTATGTGGCCATGACCCGCTGCAAGATGCACTTGGTCCTGTCTGCATTCGGAGGAAAGTCGACCCGGAAAAACAGTTTCTATGATATGGTCTTGCCGGAGTTTGAACAGGCCGCATCTGAGAACAATCTGTTGACGCCGGACGCTTTCTATCATCACGAGCTTTATCCCGACGACCCATCCAGTGAAACATACGAACAAAGGCCCAGCCAGAAAGTGCGTTTGGATCTGGCCATGAGAGCCGCCAAGATTTTGGCCTCCCATGAATGATAACGGCCCGCTTTCGGACGACGCTTCTGAACCCATAAGGCGGCGAAAAATCGTTCGATTCTGGCTGATTTTCGGCGGGCTGGGCATGGTGTTCGTCGCCATCGGCCTCTGGGCCGGCTGGGGACTTTTCTCCAGGAACTATGTGATGCACTTATTAAACCAGCGGCAATACGCGCACGCACTGGAAAAAGTGCGGGATATGCAGCATGACAACCAGGATTCTCCCCGGTTAATCGCCCTGGAAACACAGGCTCTAACGGTAATGGCACATTATGATAAGGCGGTGGAGGTGGGACGCCGGGGCGCAAACTCCGTCGATGCGCCCGATGAACTCTACTACTGGCTGGCGCTAGCCGAATATCATGCGGGAAATACAAGCGCCAGCCAGCAGGCAGCCGCGAACTTTGTGAAATCAAATGTCACTTTGCCAAATGGCGCAAACGCGCTGGCCGTGGCATTAGCAGGAAGTCGAAATCTGTCGTCGCCGCCGGACTTGCTGGGCTTTCCTTTTCGACTCCTGTTCCCTGTGGAGCAAGGCACGTGGCTCGGTTTTGTGGGAGATGAACAGGCTCGTTCGGGAAATCATGTCCTTGCAGCCCGGCTTTATAGAGATGCGTTTATCCGGGGACACCGCAACCGGGAAAGCCTCACGCTGGCAACCGTTTCTGCGGCCTTGGCGGGAGACTTTGATGCAGCAGATATTTTCTTGGTTTATTCCGGAGAAACCGCCCACCACGCGGTACTGGCCGATCTGTCTCACCGCCAGGGCCAGTCAAAACATGTGCGCCTGCGAATCACAGGAAGTCAGGCGTCAGCAACCGGCGGAGGCCAGATGGATGTGGCGCGGGCGCTGGCCTGGGCATTAAGCCGGACCGCCAACAATCCTCCGGCGTCAGCAGGTGAACCATCACCCGTCCAGCGGGTGCGACAGCTTTATGCCGAGTTTCCTCGCGATTCCGTAATCCGCATCTTTTATGCTGACAGCCTGACGCAGGGCGGAAATCGGGAAGCAGCATTGAATGTCCTTCAAGAAATGCATGAGGCAGAACCGTCTCTTGAAACCTGGCTGCGTCTTAACGGCCCGGAGAGCGATACTTCCGGTTTCATAGCGGATGTGGAAACCATAACTACCCTGTTTGCGCCAGTTGCGTTTTTATCCGGTGACGATGTCCGGGTTATATCAGAACAGGCAGAAGGAAATGATAAAATCATTCGCCATATCGTTAGGACCCCGATCGAAATCCCGGCGGCCGACACCTATGATATTACCCTGATAGTGCGCCGTGGCTCCGAGACCACTGGTCTTCAGCCCTTTACTATCAGCCTGACCCCGGACGGTCCGTGGAATCTGTGTTACAGCAAATTGGATCAGTGGCAATTATGCAGCGTGCAGACCCAGTTGGCGGCTGGAGAATATCACCTTGAGGTTTCAGGAGAACTCCCATTTTCCGGCGTTTCCTTACCGTCCACTTTTTTGCCGGAAATTGCCGCAATATTGGTCACAAGCCCGTCCCGAATTGCAGCAGGACAATAATTAGATAAAGTTGCCCTTGACCCCGCAACCGGGCTTGATTGTGTTTTACTGATATTCCGAGGAGCTTATCCGTAAGCTCATAGTCTGAAAGAAACAGGTATTCGGTTCATATTGTGATTATTAAGAACTTTAGCAGCGCGATGAAAATCGCGGTCGTCGCCGGCGTTTTTGCCATACCATCGATGGTCTCCAGCCAAACAGTGGAAAGCGCCCAGGTAGTCCCCGGTGTTTCGTGGGAAAACTTCATGGTCGAGGATGGCCCGTTAAATTACAACATCATCCGCGTAAATGTAACCGATCACCGTGTTACACTTGAGACCGAAGCAGGATACGATCAGCTTTTTCGCGGCGAAAAAGTTCTAGCAGCAGTCAAACGCGAAACCATTGATGATGACGGCTTTGTCGTGGCCGGCATAAACGCAGATTTCTGGGCCGGCGGCAGTCGTTATATCCCCGTCGGTTTCCTCGTTGCTGACGGCATGATTTACCGCATGCCCCATTCAAAGCGCAGCGCCTTTGTCTTTACCGAAGATGAAAAGTCCTACATTGGCCCCGTCTCCCTTGAAGTGGCTATTGGTAAAGGCGACAAGTCCCTTTCGGTCCGGACGATCAACCCCAGCGAAGAAGTAAACGTCGTCTCCCTCTTCACACCCCCCTATGGAAAAACCGTCCCAGCCCAGAAAGGTACCCGGTACCTGCTGAGCATGAAAGGTATGGAATTCCTGCCCAACAAGCCCGTTCAAGTCCGAGCCGTGGAAGTCTCATCGGACAGAGAAACCCCATTAAGCCCCGGAACGATGGTTTTGCACGTCCCGGAAGATCAGGAATCAGAAGTCCGCAGCCTACTTAAAGATGGTGAGGAATTTACAGTAACCGCAGATCTGCCCGAGGTTAAAGGCGTCGTGCGCAGTGCCTGCGGCGGCGGACCAAAGCTGGTCGAAGCCGGAAAGCCGGATGTGCAAAACGTGCAGGAGGGGATAGGCAGCAGTTTTACCACGGCGAGACATCCCCGCACGGCTATTGGATTTACAAAAGATCAGAAGAACGTCTTTCTGGTAACAGTCGACGGACGCCAGCCCAATGTCAGCGTTGGAGTTAGCCTGCAGGAACTGGCCGAGTTCATGGCGACCCTCGGATGCTGGTCTGCCATGAACCTGGATGGCGGCGGATCCACCACCATGGTTGTTGATAACGAAGTGGTTAACAAGCCCAGCGATACGGCCGGACCCCGGACAGTCGTTAACTCCATCCTTGTAGTTTCCGATGTACCATCAACCGCAACGGCCGACGGCAAGTCTCCGGCTGTTCCAGTCCAGCCATCCCAGTGAGAATCCTGCATGCCACCGTCCACCCGAGTTAAACAGCTAACCCGCTTTCTCGAAAGGTTTAACCTGCCGATGATGGCAGACCTGAACCTTCTCGACCAAGCCCTGACTCACAGCAGCTATGCCTTCGAAAACCAGCTCGAATATGACAACGAGCGCTTGGAGTTCCTGGGAGATTCCGTGCTCGGGCTTGTTGTGTCGGAATACCTGTTCAATAAATATCCCAATGCCCGTGAAGGCGTACTTTCAAAATTCAAAAGCCAGATAATCAGCCGGGGAATCCTTGGCCGACGCGCCCTGGATCTCGGCCTTGGCGAATTATTGCTGCTCGGTCGCGGCGAAGATATGCACGGAGGCCGCACGCGACCAGTCTTGCTGGGCTCCACCCTGGAAGCTGTGATCGGCGCGATGTACCTGGACTTCGGAATTGACCCCATGCGTGGCTTTTTAAACCGCGAGATTTTCGCGCCCGGACTCGAGATTTCCAATACCGATGAGTTCGGAGATTACAAATCCATCCTGCAGGAATACGTGCAGAAAAAGTACCAGGCCGTGCCGGAATACGTCCTCGTGGAAGAATCAGGTCCTCACCACAGCAAAGTTTTCATCGTTGAAGCCCTCGTTCAAGGAAAAATCGAGGGGCGCGGCGAAGGACCACGAAAAAAAATCGCCGAAAACCAGGCCGCCATGCGGGCCTATTGGAGCCTGACCAATGCGGAAAACAGGTAAGCTTACCGTTTAAGAGGCGATGTCGAAACCGCCCTGCTCATCGGAATAACCTCATCGTCAGCAATACCAAACACCGCGTCGCCATTATTGCGGGTTACCTGCATCATCCCGGTAAAGCTGCCAAACGCAGGCAGGATACCGAAATCAGCGCCAAAATAAAAGCAAGGCAGCGTCAGGTAATGTCCGCCCGGATCCCGCAGCCGAATGCCAGGGTGAATGTGTCCCGAAAGCACATAAAGACCTTCATGTTGACACGGCTCATGGCAAAGTAAAAACGGAGCAAACGGCAGCGGCTTGTCGTGTATCTCAACATCCCATTCCGGCGGCGGCAGATGGCTGTGCCGGTCGTGATTCCCCAGGATTATTGTAATGGTCAGGTCGGAGAAAGTCCGTCGCCATTCCGATAAAAGAGCCATCGTGCGGTCGCACTGGCCTGATCTGTGATGAAAAAAATCCCCCAGCACAATCAACCGCGTAGCCTTGGTCACCTCCAAAAGCCCATTCAGCCGACGGAGATCAGCCGGCGTAGTCCCCACAGGGACCGGAATGCCGGCATTGCGAAAAGATGATGCCTTGCCGAAATGAGGATCAGAGATAAGAAGGGCGTTCTGCAGAGGCCAAAAAACAGCCCGATCGGGAAGCAGGACAAGCTCTTCCCCCTGGAGGTGATGTTTTACCGCATTGTTCATGGATAGAAAAGGTATACATTCGCGGACCGGATCATCGTGATCAGACAGGCGACTTCTTTAAATTTTGCGCTTTTTCTAGTTGCGGCGGCGGTTTTATGATCAGAAAGGTAACAATATGATTTCGCTGGATACTCTCACAGATCAAACGCTTGGCACCCGCCAGGCCATCGTAAAACTGCTGAAAACCGTTGATATTGAACAGGCCAACACCGTGCCCCCGACATGGCATAACAGCGCGCGCTGGCATGCCGGACACCTGCTGGTCACCCCTTGTTTGCTTACTTATGGTATTATGAAGCAGCCCCTCCCCGTTCCCGAGGAGTACAAAACATGGTTCGCAAAAGGCACAAGTCCGGCGAACTGGTCCGACTCCGACAGCATCCCCAGCTACGCCGACCTGGTAGATGAACTGGTGCCATTGTTGGGCCGCTTGTTCGATGACCTCCGTGATCGTCTCAACGAACCCTATATTGAACCTTACACCACAAGCGTAGGCGTGGTATTAAAAACTCCCGCTGAAGCGTTGAATTTCAGCATGATGCATGATGGTATTCACCTGGGAATGATCCTGGCGCTTAAACGTGCGCTCCACGTGTCCCACTGAAACCAGGCGATTTTATAGTGCTGGTAGTGACGAGGCCTAAATGATTCGTGTAGAAAATCTCATCAAGCGTTTTGGTGACGTGCGGGCAGTGAACGGGCTGTCATTTGAATTGTTTCCGGGAGAAATCCTTGGATTTCTCGGGCCTAACGGCGCCGGAAAAACAACGACCATGCGCATCCTCACCTGCTTTTTCCCGCCCACTTCAGGCAGTGCTCATGTGGCCGGATTCGACGTCGTCAATGAGCCCGACGAAGTTCGCCGGGTTATTGGATATATGCCCGAAGGCGTGCCCCTCTACCGAGAGATGTCGGTGACCGATATCCTCGATTTCGTCGCCCACGCCAAAGGGTTTGGCAAACGCGACCGCGGCCGTTACGTTGCCGAAGCCATTGAAGAGACAAACCTCGGCGAAGTCCGCCATCGCCTCGTCGGACAGCTCTCGAAAGGTTTTCGTCAGCGTGTCGGTCTGGCCCAGGCCATCATTGGTGATCCCAAAGTCCTGATACTCGACGAACCTACATCCGGCCTCGATCCCCAGCAAATCGCCGACATGCGCCAGTTGATCAAGAACATGGCCGGCACCCGCACAGTTATCCTCAGCACACATATTCTGCCGGAAGTACAAATGACATGCTCCCGCGTGATCATTATCAACCGTGGCAGAATTGCAGCCAGCGGCACCCCGGAGAAGTTGACCACCCGCGTCCAGAACCGCTTCCAGGCCGCCGCAACCATTCATGGTCCGGAGGCAGACATTCTCCGCGTACTAAATGGTCTGCCCGGTGTAATTGAGGTGCGCACAGCCAACGGCCGCGTTCGCAACGGCGGAGAAGTTCGAGGCATCGACGGCCTCGCAAAAGAGTATGTCATTTCCAGCGGAATTGAAACTCCTGACGTGCGCCCGGCGGTGGCCGAAGCCGTGGTCTCCAATAAATGGGGGCTGATCGAACTGCGCGAAATGGGCATGAGCCTCGAAGAAGTGTTCCTGAAAGTCGTCGCCGGCGAAGCTGGCAGCGTGGATTCCACAGGCGCTATGCGAAGCCTTCCCGCCGCCCCCACACCACAGCCTAAGCCCGCCGCTTCGGAAGCCGCCCAGAACGGAGAAGGCGCCCAATGAATCCCTTAAAATTTTACCCCATTTATCGCCGGGAACTGAAAAGCTATCTGACCTCCCCAACCGTTTATGTTTGCGTCGCCCTGTTTCTTTTTATGAGCGGCTTAATCTTTTACGGGATCATGAGCGACTTCAGTCACGCCAGCAGCGACCGCGAATACCGTGAACAGCAGGGTATCACAACCGTCAACTTCACCGCCCTGGTTGTGCGGCAGATGTATTTCGCCCTAAACTTCCTGCTCGTGTTTATCGTCCCCATCTTCACCATGAGACAACTGGCCGAAGAGAAAAAGACCGGCACCTTTGAGATGCTGAAATCTCTCCCGTTTACCGACTGGAATATCGTTACGGCCAAATTCCTTTCCGCCTATACCATTGTTGCCGGCATGCTGATCCTGAGCGGCTACTACACCCTGCTCATGATGCGTTACGGCGACCCTGAACTGCCAGTGGTAGCCGTAGCCATGGTGGGTGCACTCATGGCCTCGGCAGCCTACACAGCAATCGGTCTTTTTGCCTCGTCACTAACAGAAAACCAGATCGTAGCCGCCATTTTGGCTTTCGTTCTTCTATTGTTTTTCTTCCTGGCCGGCGAGTTTATCCCGCCTTCCAGCAGTGGAATCGGTCGTCTTTTTGAGATTTTAAGTCTGCGATACCACACAGATCAGTTCGCCCGTGGTCTTCTGCGGATGGAAGATGCAGCGTATTTTACCTTGCTGGTGGTGATTTTCCTTTTCCTCACCACCCGCGTACTGGAATTGCGGCGGTGGAGAGTATAAATGGCACGTTTGGATAAGGTGGAAAAACCACAACCGCAGGCACTGGGTAGTAAGCAGCAACAGCTTTTCGCTTTTGTCGGGCTTGTACTCTTTCTTACTGGACTGGTGGCCACGGCCCTCCTCGGGCAGTTTAATTTCATTACGGCAGCCCTGTGCATACTCGGTCTTCTGGTGGGCTCAGTCATCTTCCTGCCCCGCTTCACCCGCAATTTGACCGTCTATGCAAACATGCTGCTGTACTCGGTCTTCTTCTGCGCAGCAGCGATGGTGTTTTTCGTCATACTTCAGCGCCATCCGTTGACTTATGACGCAACCCAAAGCCGCACCTACAGCTTGACGTCAGTAACTTCTAACTTCCTCCAGCGCCTTGATCAGCCCATCCGGGCTACGGCTTTCATGGCAAACAAGTCCGATCGCACAGCGGCAAGCCTTACCCTGGGCGAATACGCCCGTTACTCCCCGCAGTTTGAATACCGCATCGTCGACCCCTTCCGCGAAACCGCCATCGCGCGCCAATATGGCGTCGAGGTACTTCCCGGCGATGTCTTTCTCGAGCGCATGACAACCGGCACCCAGGCCGCTGATCGAAACATAATTAAGGTCGCAAAAGTAGAAGAGGAACACATCACCAACGGCATAGTGCAGCTTATCCGCGGCGATCAGCTTATGCTTTATTTCACCACCGGCCACGGCGAACCACCCTTGCAGGAAGATAAAGTCTCCGCAGCCCTGGCAGGCCGGAATGTAGACCCTGACAACCTGCAGGCTCTCCTCGGACAACTGGAATCCAGCTATATCCGCACGGCCCCGCTGGACCTTAGAAGCCGGAATTCTGTACCCGTCGATGCCTCTGTAGTTGTCGTCGTACGCCCACGAATTGATTTTGATAATGCGGAAATCAGTGCCTTGCGGCAATATCTGGAGGAGGGCGGACGAGCCATGTTCCTCCTGAATCCCGACATTCCCCAGATTGGTGGAGAGATGCGAACCGCGCTGACAAATCTGACCGCACTGATAAAACAGTACGGCGTTGATCTCCCCTCAGATGCCGTCGTGATGCCCCTGGCAAAACAGCAAAGCCAAAGCATTTACATGACCCCGGCCATTGCCCGGGAACACCGAATCACCCAGGGAGCGTCCACCCGCGAGCCCCTCCTCATCTTTGAGCAGGCCCGCCCCGTAGTCCCCGGCACACCTCCGCCCAATACTTTTCTCGATACATTCCTCGTATCACCCGACGATGCCTGGCCCTTCCCCATTGATGCCATTCAGCGAGCTCTGCTGACCCGGACAGATCCCTCCATTGCCCCGCAACAGGATGAACTCCGGTCTTTACCCCTGGCAGTCGCATCCACTCATGTGGTCCCGGCCCTGGGTGAGAAGGGCTCCACAAAAATCGTCGTCGTAGGAAACGGGAATTTTGTAACAACCCGCTACCTCTCCAATTACGGCTGGACGATGTTTGTGAATGCCGTAAACTGGCTGACGGATTCAGGCGAACTGATCGCCATCCCCAGCTCCCAAATTGAAAATACCCCTGCCATCTTAACGGCGGGACAAAGACAGTTTTTGTTTATCCTGGTAGCGATTGCGGTCCCAACGCTGATTGCCCTGGGTGGTCTCGGCTATTCCATTAGCCGGAGGAATGGTCTGCAATGAGTTGGAAACGTACCGTATTAGCTTTTGTAATTCTCATCCTGATGATCATGGCCCTGGTCCTGGATTCCCGCATTACCGCAACACGTAAATACCGGGCGGTTCGTGATGCCAGTCTGGCAGACAGCGTCAACGTAAGTCAGGTCGATCAGCTTTATCTGAGAAATACCCAAGGCGCCGTCCACGTCGTCAAAACCAGCAATGGCTGGCGCATGAAATCGCCCGTCGATGCCCCCGCAGACGCCGAAGTAGTCGATACAGTTCTCACAAACATCACCGCAGC
>CAYUGQ010000050.1:0-17000 GCA_964444305.1 uncultured Candidatus Sumerlaeota bacterium | reverse complement strand
TTTTGGCGTGCCGGAGCGGGGGCGTCAAGAATTGCGACGATGATCAAAAGGGCTTCAGCGAAGGCACTGGATTGAATCAAGGTAGACGGGGCTAATAAAGAGGTTTGGATGTGGAATCAAAATACATAGCCTCCCGCTTTGTTATTTAACTGGAAGCGATGGGTCCGAGTTCTATTCTTGATCTTGCCCGCTTTTCAGTTTGATGTGCTCTTCTCGTCTAAACCAATCTGATTGCCCATTAGCCGCTTCCGCCATGACTGGACTGCACTCTTGTAAATTGCCTCTACCACTGCCTGAGTTGTTTCTCGCTGTGCCGCTTTGGGAATCCGAGGCCCGAGCGACATTGAAAACATGCCTCTTGCTCTGGCGGAACCCCGAGGCGGGAGAGTCGCCGTTGCGGGTTCTTCGAAGGGTTTCTCGTGGGAAGGTTGTTTGGGGTGCGTTGGTCGATTCCGCGAATTTCGTCCATGAATGGCTAGAGATTTGGGTTCACGATGTTGCGGACGAGACAGATGCCGCGGGATTCGAAGAAAAGGGTTCATTCAACTCGTTAGTGGCGTTAGAAGCGTGGGAGGAATCGTTACGCAAGTTGCGGAAGGTTGCCCCGCATGATTTTCTTTCGCTTCCGGTTGAAGCTGAGTCTGTAGCGGATCGGGCGATCATTGTCGATTTGGAGCGAAAGGAGAGTTTGGCGCTAACGATTTGCAAAGATGACGCTCTTTTGGAACAGAATGGATTGCCGCGGTATTCCACCACTCAGCACCGGTATGTTGATGCGGGGAATATTGGCACGCCGGTTTTGGCTCCCTTGTCGCCGGGTGCTCCGGATGCGGAGAATGGCTTGAAGGAAGCATGCGGGGTGGCATCGGCCGTGGTGCTTAACCCGTGGGGAGGAATCATCGCGATTCAGGTTTTGCGGCCTTTGCAGATCGACGAATGCTCCGACTTGATCTCGGGCAGGCGATGCGAAGGAATCACCATCGACGCGCGAGATTTTCGGGAAGGAAGCATGCTGTCGGCATTCTCCGCAGACGGAGGAGTATTGGAAGAGGTTTCGGGGAGCCGCTACCTGACTCCGCCGGGTGGTCAATTTCGTTTGCCGGAGCTGTTGTTTCTGAAATTGAACCTTCTTTCGCAGGCCTGCCGATCGGTACAGGCTTTCTCGCGGACCGGAGGAGCACCACTTTTCAATATCAGCAACGAGAGCTTCCGTGTGGCTGTGGGTAAAGTGGGCGAAAAGCTACCTTTGTTTTGGGGAAGTGATGTTGCCCTTGGGATTCCGGGGGATGCTGTTCAGCTGAAACTCCCGGCCGGCGAGGGCGCTTTCTTTACCTCCGTCAGAGACTATGCTTCACCGTACCGAGCGAACGCCGTTCCCCAACGTAAAACAGGCAAAGCCCAGATCCGTATCCGGCGCTGCGAGCCAACGGAGCGCGATAGGGTGATTATTGAGGCAACTTTACTGGCCGATGACGATTTGGGTAGCAAGGCTGGCGATTTGCTTTTCCTGCAAATGGATGGTCCGGGTGGCCGACGGGTTCGTTTGGCTGCTTATCCAGACACAATGGAGGCGTTGGGACCGAGTGAATACCGCTTGCGGTCGCTGCCGGTGGTGCTTGAAGGCGTGCGTTCCGCAGAATGGAATGAATTCGAAGGGCGGTCGCTTCATGGAGTACCTTATCAGTTGATCCCCGCTATGACCGCTGCTTTGGATATGTATTCACTCGGCGTCGTGGGGGTGCGTCTTCTGCTGGTCGATCAGGGGAATTCGCTGGCGATCGCACTGGATGAGCTTATGAGCTTTGGCCGCGCTGTTTCCGAGGCAGTCGGGAACGGTGAAAGCTATGAGAGAGCTCTCGTTCGTTTGGCGGATGATGAACGCTGGATGGCTTCTCTCGGGCCGCATCGGCTTGTTTGGGCGGAGCATGATCCCATAGCGGCCGCAGCTTGTCTTCCCGCCGGCCTTTGGGGGGAGGTTTTGGGTTGGCTTTTACGTTGGGTTCCCGGGTTGGTTCCCTCCAGTTACTGTCGCGATTACCGTACATTACCCTGCGAAACAGTAGCGGGTGTTTATGACGGGCCTTTGCAGAAATTGGAGATTTTGCTTGAACAAACACGGGGGTTGCTGTTCAGCAATTGGAGGTCCAACGAAGAGATGCATCGGTTGCTTGCCGAATTCGCGTGAGGCGGCTTGGCAACTTTCGATGTTTTGCCTTTTATTATGAAAATTAACAGTTCCTTTCTTTCTTTCGTTTTGAAGTTAACTGCCGTGGCAGGTCTATGCCTTCTTGCCGCAGGATGCTCCTCAACCCCAAAGCCGCGGCCTTACGCGATCGCGATTAACGTCGATCCCTCCATCGCCAATGATACAGTCGTTATCGATATCGTTGGCGCGAACCGTCAAGCTCTGGCTAACTGGGAAGGGTACGATGTCGATGCCTATTGGAGGCCGGGAAACGCGCGGCGGCGTGACGCGATCAAGCGCACTTTCGAGTTTGGCTCGGGCAAGCCCACTGGACAGGTTCTCTTGGCCGATGATCCGGTATGGGAGGAATGGATGCGAGTCGGGTCTTCATCATTGGTTTTGCTGGCCGATCTGCCTGGCAGCGAGCAGGAGCACGTATCGGGGCGGGATCCGCGGCGGTTGATCCTTTCTTTGGATAAGAAGAACTGGCCCCGGAAGACCGACACTTTGGAAATCCGGGTTCTGGAGAGCGGCCTGCAGCTGCAAACGCCAGAGCGGGCACGTCAGTAAACGGGTGGTGCAATGGACCGCTTCGGTAGCTTCCAAACGGCCGGAGAGGTTGTTTTCGACATCGGGCATGTTCGGGAGGTTCTCCGTGCCCGAAAAGCGAGTGGCGGTCCTGAAGATTTCCGGCTAAAGGTTTTCGCGCCCTCACCGATCTTGTCTGCTTCTTCCGAGGCAGCACAGCTGTTGGTTGAGAATTTCCTGGTGGCCGCAGAGCTTCAGGAACGGATTGTCGCCGGCGGCGGCACCAGATGGGCACCCATCCTCGAATGCGGGCCGCTCCCTTCGGAGGCCGGGATTTCGGGGGGATTCTATGTTACACCGGCGTATTCCTCCTCCTTGCAAATTCTGGTCACGACACGCGGAGTGCCCGCGCTGGCCTTGCATCAGGTGGTGGAGGGAACTCTCGAGGGTCTGGCGGAATTGTGGAAAGCGGCGGGCCGGGCGCATGGAAACCTCAAGCCGAGCAACGTATTGCTCAGCACTGCTCAGCGTGGCGGGTTTGAAGTATTTTTGACCGATCCGGCTGGAACGGCGGCACAAGGATCGGTGCAGGCCGCAGGCGCGGATTTGCGAAGCTTGTCGCGAAGTATTCATGACTTGGTTCGGGAAAATGATGCGCTGGGCCGGAGCAGACAAGCATGGTTGGATTTTTGCGAGTCGCTGGAAGGGAGTGCGGAAGCGGCGGCTGGAGGAACTCCCTATGACGTTGCCTTATTGCATCTGAAAAAGCTGCATCCCCAGAAACGCGGATCTAAAAAATGGCTCGTGGTGGGGGCTGGCGTTGTGGGGGCCGGATTGCTTCTCGTGACAACGTTCACCGTGTTGCAGCAGAAAGGGGGGGAGGCGGATGTTGAAACGTATTGGCGCGAAGCCTTGGAAGCGTATGAATGGGTGCAGCTGACCGAGGATGATGACAGGTTGGAGCGTTGGCAAAGCCACGGTCTCCTCGACGAGGCCATTGTTCAGCCGGCTTCGCATTGGAAAGCGCGGGGTTTGGTTGTGAATCCAGCGAAGACAATCGGAACGTCGGGAGAAATTTCCTATTTTCAGGAACTGAAGGAGGTTCCTAAAGGAGTATATGATAACGCCTCCGAGTTACGGGATCTTTTCGAGCATATTGAAAGCATAGAACGAGGCATCCAGCGAATTTGGGACACGGGAAGTCCATTTCGCGCGGAACTCGCGGCTGCGGCGGCGAAACTGGAAGAACGCGGGTTTAAGGAAGCCGCTGTGGAGGTAAGGGATGGACTGTTGCCTTCGATTCAAGCCGGTCGTGAACTTGAGGCAATAGCTGCAATCGATCGTTGTCTCGATGTTTTAGGTCAAGTTGCGGAGATCGAGAAGGAATGGGCGAATCCGGTATTGAACAAGAATGATGTGGCAAAAAACCTTGGGCTGAACGCCTTGGTGGAAAGTTTGCAGGATTTGACCGGCACTCGCGGAAGGTTGCTGAAAGTGGCTGAGGAACAGTTCGTCGATGTACGGAAAATATTCACAAGAGCGAAGGATGCCGAAGTCGACCGGTTAATCATAAGGGGAGAGGAAGGTTTCGACCGGGGGGTGCGCGGTCTCCGCGATATAATTGATCGAGGGGCAGGTCGATGGGACAAATTGGAAAGCGCGTGGGCAAACCTGGCCGCTACCGAAGACCCACTGCTTTCCGTATTGGGAAAGCATTATGCGGCTCGAATCGAATCCGCGACGAGTTGGGAACTTGTTGATACGGTGTTGAGCGATGCCGAGAGGGTTTCGACATTCTGGACCGGCTTCGTGGATACAAACTGGGCGAAGGTAGATCATCAGCTCGCTCGACAGGAGATTTCTCTGTCCGGTGATGTTGCTTCAGATTTAAGTCGTTTGGAAATTGAGTTGCCGAAGTACATTCGATTGGCGGCCGGCGAGGATCCGAGGCGGAACAGCGACTGGGACAAGCTCGAAGAAAGCGTGGAGCGTCTGATGGCGGCAGGAACGTTTCCGGAACGTGAAAAAATCACACAGGAAATAGAAAGGTTGAAGCAGGTTGAAATCGATCTCCGTAACGAGGCGGGGATTCGAAAGAATGCGGAGAAGATTCGAATGGCGCAGTCCCAGCTGGATCAGCAGGTTGGCGCTCTCAGCGATCAGTTGGCTCAATTGGAGCTGGAACGCCTTAATCCAGAGCCGTGGCTGCGGAGCCTTGAAAGTTTCCAGCTTCCGGAGTCGGCTGCCTTAAATGGAGCTTGGGCTACGCTTCACAAGGAGAGGACCAGCGGCATCACTGCTCAAGTTCTTAAGAACGATCCGGAGCGATATCGAAATCTTCGGAATCACTTTCAGCAAATCCAGAATAATTTGGAATGGCTTGTAGAATCCGACTTCTTGAGCGGGGCATCCCTTTCCGAGGTAGAGTTGGGATCGTTGCGGGATCCACTGGAAAAATGGATCGCTGAAGAGCGCGAAAGGGTATTTGAGCGTCTTGTTGTCTTGGACCTTGCTCTACCGGTGGCCGACTTCCGTGAGGCGGCGGAGAATCTTTCGGAGGTTACCTTGTTCCGGGAAGGCGTGGCGGATTTGGCTCGATGCGCTACCGATTTGGTTCAGGTGACGGCAAGGATGGGAACACCCGCGGCGTATCAAGTGTTGGACGACGATCTGAAAGCCACTCATGAGCGTTTCCGAAACTCGAATAAAGTTCAGGAGGTGCTTCGTTTGGCAACAACTGATCTCAATGAGAAAGCCCTTCTTTTGGCCGAGATGCGCGCGGTATCTGAGCTTGAGTCAGTATCGATGCTTCTGGCGAAACTACAGGAGGAGGCGCATCCATCGGTTCGCCTGACCGCGTGGCATAATCTTCGCGATTTGCCATCGGCGTCCTTCACTTTCGCGGAGTTTAACCAGATGATCAGTTTGAGTGGGGGCTTGATTGAGCAACTGTCTGGCGAGGGGAAAGATGCGGTTGACCGGGAAAGAGGTGCGCGATGGATCGAGTTCGTGAATCAGGCACCGGTGGAAGCGATGGATGAGCTCTTCCTCCAGGACAATTTGCCGGAAGTTTCTTCGGAATTGTTGCTACATCATGTCCGGTTTAATCGTCTTCTTGTTAAGGCGCGCGCCGATCTTGCCGCGCGCCGTCCGCTTGCCGATATCCTAATCTCGTTTATTGGCGGATTACCCGCGGAGGAAAAAGAGGCAGTGGACGAACTGAGAACGATCCAAGCCATGTTGTCCGAAACGGCCGGTCCCCCGGCGGAGGTTGAAGATTGTGGCCCTGCCGTTGCCGGTTGGCAAACGGACCAGAGAGAGTGGACGCCCCGTATGAAATACTCATGGACGGCGGGTAATCGCACGTTCAATTTGGATTTCCTCGAACTCAAGAACGAAGAAACGGGAGCCCTTTCTTATTTGTCGGCTACGGAGTTTCCGGTGGAGGTTTTTGTAGAGTGGCTGCGGAATCACGGACCGCTGCCATCGGTAACCGAAGGTGATATTCCACGTCCCCAAACCTGGTCTTTGGACTCGGGGGAACCTGAGGTGGGGTTGGATCTTTTATCTGGAATCGACCCCCAGCCACGTTGGAAAGATACCTGGGAAATGTATAGCGCAAAGCGGGGGGTGGATCCGCGTCATCCGGTACAGCAAATTTCCGCTATTGGCGCCCGCGATTTCGCTGCTTCGCTTGGATGCCGTTTACCGACGCCGGAGGAATGGGAAGCGGCATTGAAAATCGCCGACGATTCGGTGAACAGGGGTAACCTTCGCCGCCAAGAGTGGAGGGAATATGTCCAAGACTTGGACAGGATCGGCGTCCCCCGTTCGGCGAGAGGGGCACAAAAAGCCCCGCAATCGTACCCGGAGACCACCGCATTCGCCACGCTACTCAATCTGTCGACTTCCGATGCCACCTATGATGGAAGCGACGACTCTATTTGGTTCCGCCCGGTGCCCGAGGCGGAGAATGGGTTTGCCGATCTTATCGGAAACGTGGCGGAGTTTTTGCAGCAAGAGGGGGCTTATTTTATCGTTGGCGGTTCTGCTTTTTCGCCGCCAGAATTAGGCGAACTCGAAACAACCCCGCTGGACTCGAACCGCCAAGAGCAGAGATTTTCGGATGTGGGTTTTCGGTTGGCCTTCACTGTATCGGCGTCGCAGCCTGGAAAGAAGGAGTTTCAGGAGTGGCTCGATCGCCAGCAATTTAGAGCACCGCCGGTTTCCGGCCGGGTAGTGGACCTTTGACCGCCTTAAGGGTTCAGGTAGGGCTTGCTCACGATCAGTCGCTTGAACTCTTGGCCGGCAGTAAGTGGTGGAGCTGAGAATGCCAGTCTCAGGCCGACGTCACTGTAGGGAAGGTTGGGTTCGGTGGGTTTCGGAACGTCGGGAGCGTGGGAGGGATGCGAGAGAGCGGAAGCTCCCATGATGAAATAAGTCCCTTCTTCATCAATCGTCCATTCCGCGACGTTGCCTGTCAGGTGTTCGAAGCCGGGGACTGATGAATTGACCGGAGCGAACCACAAATAGCCGTCGCTTTCGGAAACGGCGGTTGCGGAAGCCGGACCATCTGGTGCAAACGATGAGACAAGTGCTTTTTCGGCTTCCTTCACGCGAGAAGAAGGTGAATCTCTCCAAGCCTGGCGTTGCGACTCCCATTCGGGGCCACGCAAATTTGGATTCGTATTCAGATTAGAGCTTGTCTGGGTTCGGAATGCTTCGGTCCAGGTATCGGGAGTGGGGAGAATGCATCCAAACTGTTCTGCCAGCCACGAAGCCACAGATCCGGAAATATATTGGAGGGGTGAGTGTGCGTTCGGTTCCGTTACAGGATGAGTGTAGAGGTTGGACTTTTCGTCCGGTCGGAGATTCCGTTCGAGCGAAAGCCATTCCTTTGGCGGTTCAAAAGAATCTCCGTTGACCACGCGCCATGTCATCGGACCCGGTGGATTCCCTGTCCACGCGTTGTGGAGAAATCGAAGCATGCTGTCTTTTCCTTTCGACCCCAGCCACTCGGCGGCCATTCCAACGGCTAATTCTGATTCGGCCATGTAAACGGTGTCTTTGGCATCCACGCGGTAAAAGGTCATCTCATGATCGCGCCACGCAAAAGTCACTTTTCCGAAATCGTCGGATATTGATTCGACGCTCCAGCCCATTTGTGCCGGCCCCGCCTCTTCGAAACTCGGCGTGATCGTAATCGTTTCCAATTGCGAAATCTGCTGGATAAATTTTCCGAACTCCTCCCCGATCGGATTGATCTCGGCGACGTTGCGGAGAAAGTCCTCCTTCAGTGAAACCAGGTCAGCATCCTCCGTTACCGTTTTCACCGTTCCGCTATATTTGGCCAGGAGGAGGTTGAGGCGAAGAGGAGGGGGTAGATCTTTTTCATCGACAACCAACCGCTCGGCCCGTGCCAGGATTTCAGTCATTTGCTCCTGCCGCTCGCGCCCTTCCAGTTGAGCTGCTTTCTTCACCATCTCCTGCCAAACCGATTGGCCTGTTGTCGACAGTTCCTGCATCACTCTTGTCTGGTCAGCTTCGGTCCAGCCCGCCTGTTTCAACTTTTCGCGGAGGCCCACCTGGATATCGATTTCCTGTTGCACGCGCTGCAACGGGCTGATCTCGCCGCTGGTGCTCTGAAGACGCCTCCAGGAAGCGAGAGCAAGCGGAAGCGCCGTGTCGGCAGCGGTTGCTTTGGCTGTGAGCAGAGTCCGGTCGGCTTCCTGGGTGATGTCGGCGATGCCAAGCGGAACCGATGTGAACCGAGCCAGTTCCACATTTCGAATCAATGGGGCCGTCAGCAACCGTTCGAAAACAGGAGTACCGGCAGTATCCATGATATCCTCAATCCTAAATCCCCTTTCCAAATCGCCATTGACCTGGCTGAGATCGACAGCGAACGCGGTCGCAGTGGCGGCGAAGGTTGCCAGCTCTTTTGCGAAATCGATCGCTACCGCGGATTCTTCGTGAGCCTCCACGGTTTTAAGCACCTCTTCCCAATGGGTGCGTAGAACCGATTCCAAGGCCGGAATGAGGGCGGCCGAGATTTCGCCGTCGCCAAGGACGGGCGCTGGAATTTGTTTTTCGAGAGAAACCAAGAACTCTTCGAGATCGCTCAGTTTTTTCTGAATGAGTAGAAAGGTTTCAACGTCATTCTCCAGATCGGCGGCAGTTAGATTGCCGAGGGTGGCTATCCGCTGATTGTTCCAAAACGTCGCGAGGGCGTCGTATTCGAGTACCGGTCGTTCCGCCAGCCATTGCTCCGCTTGAATGTGTGCTCGAATGCCCTCCTTCAGTTCCGAGTGAAGTTTTTCCCAATCCAATTGCAATTGAACCACCGCGGCCTCGATTGTTGCCGCTTCGCGACGTATACCCAAGTGATTGTTGAGGTCGATGAGCCTCTCGTCAAACTGGGCAATCCGAGCCCGAAACCCGTCGGCGAGGCTTTCCTGGTGAAGGCTGGCGAGATAATCACAGTTTTTGCTGAACTCTTTCTTTCGCGTCAGCCAACTTTCGCTAAGCCTTTTGCGGGGGTCGCTCCCGTTTTCCAGAGGATAGTAAAGAGCCACTTCTTTAAGCCACTGGTCGATGGTGGCCGCCGTAACTTCACCGGAGAAATTGGCGAGGGAGGATTCCTTCTGAAAGAGCTCTTTATTGATCGTGGAGGGCCAATCTTCCTCGACCACCTTTACGACCGGGGCTAATAGAGCGCGTTCAATTTTCAACGTTTCGGCAAGATCGGTCAGACTATGAGCTCCCGAGGCACGGTGGATGATCGCGGGTATTGCACCCGTCAGAACGGGGTCTCTGGTCGCCGCCAGTTTGTCGTTAACCGCCCGAAGTGCTTCCCATTGTTCCAGAACGACCGAGGATTCGCGTTGCCGGTTGAGAACGCTCGCGATCCATGTGCCGGAATTCGCCATTCCGGGATGCTCAAGTTGAGACTTTATTTGCGCCGCCGGCGCGTTCCATCCGAGAGCGATAAGCTCATCCGCTTTCTTCTGAAGCTGAAGGGGAAGGGGCCAGTCCGCAAATGCTTGCTCCAGACGTTTGACGGCGTCGGCGGCGCGTGCGATTCGTTCCGCATTTTCCGGACGTGCCAGATGTTGGGGCGGCTGATCCGCCAGATATGCCAAATTGCCTGTTGTGTCCACGAGAACCCGCGGATCAACCGCTCCGAGATCTTCGCGGTCGCGTTGCCAGTTTTGCCAGAGTGTTTCCACCAGATAAGCATCTTCCTTCCAATGCTCGGGGGGGGCATTTGCGACCATCTCATCGAACGTGCCCAGCCAGTCGGCGTAAGTTGTGCAAAGATACCGCCAGTTTTCCGCGGTGACCGGTTGCACATTCGAATCGTAATCGTCCGATCGGCTATCCCCGCTGAAGGATACAAGCAGGGAAAGCAAAACGCATGCTGCTAAGAGGACGCCGGTGCCGAGAAGAATCAGGCGACGGTGCGATTTTGCTTCTTCAGTATCGCTGCGCCATAGCTTCAGGAGGTTCAAGGACCCCAGCAGCTCTTTGATGCCGGTGGCGGACGGAGCTGGCATCGACCGAGGACGTATCTGCCCATCCCGCAACTTAAGCCCCTTGACCTTGCGAAAAACCGAGCGGGCTTTCTCCTCCTCAAACGCCGAGGGAGAAAACGATTCGCTGGTACGGAAAGATGTGACGAGCAAGTTTGTCCGCGCAGCCATTTCTTCGGAGCATGTGTAGGGGATTTCCGTTACAGGCGGGATGGCGGCATCATTGGCACGCAAACAGAAGAAATCCCGATCTCCGGGCAAGCCGAGTAATATATCCAACCATGGATCGTTTTGAGGAACGAACAACATTAGCGGCAACTCATCGCCCAGTTGGCAGGAAAAGAAGGTTTCCCATGTTCGCAGCGATTCCGCCGTCGATATAGCGGGCGACGGAATACGGAGATGTCGCGACGCTCCATGGGTCGATTGTGAATCGTTATCCTTTGTGAGGAGGGGGACGGCGACCGAGTCCAAATGGTGGAAAAGACGTTGCCAAGATTCTTGCGACCAATCCGGAATTTGGATACGCGTGTCTTGCTCCGCAGATTGACCATCGGAGTGGACAGAAAATTTCTCGCGCAAATGGTCCTGGGCCTTATGAACCGCGGCAATTACCTCTCCCGCGTCTGAGGTTTTAGTGCAGCATTCTTTCAGCTCATCCAGTTGGGCGAGGATGTCGGGAAGGGCCTCGGGAGTGAACGCTCGATTGACTTGGCAAGCCAGAATCATCGGATAGTTGGACCGACCTTTCCCGTCTCGCGACGCCCAGATCCGACCCAAAATAAAAGCGTCCTGAAAGCGCCACAAAAAAGCATGGTCGAAGCCGCTGCTTCGCTTTTCCTGATCGAGCTTTTCCCATTCGCCGGAGCCGATGGTATTGCCGATTCCCTGCGAATAAAGCGAACGCTTCAGGTGAATCAACAAATCGGTCTCCAAGCCAATGTCGTCCAGATGATCGTTCCATCCCGGATGCTTGCCGAAGGCTGCGAGGTAGAGTTCCGGTTGATTCTTCGACCGACTAAAGGGGTTCGTTATGTTGGACATGGCCGTTTTTAGAGTTTTACCTCCGCAGGGCGTTGAACACGCCATTGCTCGGGGACCGGTTTCTCGAAACTAAGTTGCAGGAATAGAAATAGCGTCCGCGGGTTGGAGCCGATCATTTCCTGTTTGTGCGAAATCGGGATTATCCAAGTGGTGCCATCGTCTTCCGGCGGTCGCTGGCCAATGATGTCGAGAACAGCCCAATCATCACTGGTAGGCCAGGACAACGTTTCCCACACTCCGCGTTCCACGCTTTCTTTAATTTGAAGTGGAGGCAGTCGACCGGAGATGTCCGCCTCCCGCATAAATCTTGTCCGTTCAAGTGCCTGATCGAGACGGATGCCCGCGGGGTCTTCGGCTGATAACCTCAATAATCGATGGGTGCGATGAAGCGCGGCGACGTCGCCACCTGCCATGTTTTGCTCGGCCCGAAGCTTTCTCTCTTCGGTATCGAAGTCCACAACGGTGATTTTAAACGAGCTTTCCGAAAGAAAATCCAGGATCGGGGAAATAGCTTCAATCTGTTGCTCAAAGCGCTCGATCTCCGCTAAGTGTTCGGCTGTCAAGGGTTCCTGTTTGAGGAGCGAGAAGTCATGACCGAACGCTTTCGCCTGTTCCTGCAGACGTTGAATTTTCGGCATTGTAAGGATCTCGGAAGTGCGCTGCTTAACGAGAGGGAACAGCGTGGCGGCGGCGAGTTCGCGTTTTGCCTCGGCCAGGTAGTTTCCGACGAAGTTGTTTCGCCTCTGGTTTTCGATGGCCTGAAGCAGAGATTCCGAAAGTTGCTTCACTAGGTCTCCTCGTGGAAACTTGGCTTCGGCATAAGTATTCGCACTCGTTCGGGCCGCGCCGATGCCTTGCTGAAGAAGAGGCAGTATTTCCTCAACTTTGCCAATAGTGGAGCTCGGGCTAGAGATGGCTTCGACCAGATCTTGGGGAGGATCGATCAGAGCCTCCAGATCCCGATACACGGCGAGGCGCGCCAGATAAAGCGGCTCGTGGGATTCGCCAGCATGATTCAGCAGTTCCCGATCGAGTTCCTTGAACTCCTCAAGTTCGCTTGCATTGAACAGATCCTTTGCACGATCCGTCAGACTGGCGTTCGCTTCTTCAAGAGCCTTTCGCATCTCATCAAGGATGGGAGGTCCCTCTGGGACAGCCAGAGAACGGTTTAGACCGTGAAAAGACTGTTGGAGATGGCTGATGATTTTTGCGACCGA
This sequence comes from uncultured Candidatus Sumerlaeota bacterium, assembly GCA_964444305.1. Classification (GTDB taxonomy): domain Bacteria; phylum Sumerlaeota; class Sumerlaeia; order Sumerlaeales; family Sumerlaeaceae; genus JAKFFN01. Next base: position 4,494 of record CAYUGQ010000050.1, on the reverse strand, counting down.
TTCCTCGTAGAGGGAGTGAAGCGAAAGGGGTGGAGATGGCTCAGCCGAATTCGATTGGGGAAGCATGGTCGCCATCTGAACTTGTTTCTCCAGGTCGTTCAGATGCTGTTGGAAGGTCAAGGTTGTGCGGGTATTCCATGCTTCGCTCTCAACGCTCTCAAGCAGCGCCCGGTCCGCTTCGTCGATTTTCCTTACCACGGCGCGCAATTCAACGAGTTGAGCCGTGCCTTGCTGTTGTTCCTCAAACTGGGTCTCCGCATGAGCCTCGAACCGCTCCATTCCGGCGCGGATGGCATCTTCGCTGGAACCCCAATGATTCTTTGGCGCGGTTTTGGTATAGGTGCTGGCTAGTAGTTCCTGATAGGCGGGAATGGTCTCGCTTTTTGTGGCATTGAGCGGGCCGCTCAAGAACTCTACCAGAACGGGAAAGGCGTCCTGCCAGACCTTTGCTGTCGCGGTGGGAGTATGGTTTTCGATCTCGATCATCATCAGATGTTGGAGTGCCAGCTCGCTCCGCTCATCCCAAATGGTGTCGGTTTCCATTTTTCGGCGCGCCTCATTCAGGAGAGGGCGGAGGACACTTTTTTCGAACAGAATGCGTTGTGCCTCTTGTGGATTCCCGGACCGTCTCATCTTGTGCCATGGGCTGTAGATGGCCGGAACGCGAACCTCTTGCCGGGATGCCGTCAGAAGCTCCTGATGGAAGGACAAGAGGTCGCTGTCTTTTTTGGCGACGGTTAAGTGATGGCTGGGTTCGAAGGCCCATTCCCGGCCGTCCTTATAAACGATCGCGATTCCCCGAGCTCCACCCCAATTGGTCAAACCGGCTTCGAACAGATCCTTCTGACGTCCTACCGAATCCTTTAAGGTCTGATGGCCGAACCAGGAGAAGCCGAGAATGGCAATGAGTCCGGTCGCCGCGACACCATAGAGAGCGAGCTGACGTTTGCGCACCAGTTTCTTTGTATTCGTCGCGCGCGTTACCAAGCCCCGTTCTTTGAAGGTTTTCTCGAGAAAAAGGTCGCGGAGAAAATAAGCGCGTTCCTTTTCCCAAGCTTTGCCTTCGGGAAGATCATCCACCGAGATGCCGATCGCCTCTGCCAGTTCCTGATCGAGGGCCGACCCCTCACGCATCGCGGAGGAGAAGTAAATGCCGCGCAGAAAGAGAGGTTTAGCCGACCACTCACCCGCCACAAATATCATTTCGAGGTAGCGGCGCAGGCGAGGCGCGATGAGCGCGAGGCTGTGCGGGAACGAGAAGAGAGAGTCCACCTCGTCGGTGCGGCGTCCGGCCGAACTGCGCGGAGCGGGATCTTTCAGAAGGTTTAGGCGGCGTTGTTTAATACGCTGATTGACCTTATCCAGATGCTGGTCCACCAATTCGGGGCGGAAGGGCTGATCGAGAGGATCGGGATTGGACCAGCCGACGATCTGATGTTGTAAGTTTACGTCGCCGATTTCATCGAAGAATTCCCGAAAGCCGTTGATCAAATCGCATTTTGTAATAACGACATAGACTGGGAAACGGATGTCCAGCGCCCGCTGGATCAGATCGAGTTGCTGGGCGATCTTGCCCGCTTTTCTTTGAATCTGGTCTGCTGTATCCTTGATCAAGCTGTCGACCGGGATGATCAGCATCATTCCATTGACCGGACAGTTGGGACGATTTTTGCGCAGGAGGGCGAGAAACTCCCGCCACTCGCTTGTTTGTCCGGGCTCCACTTCCTCGAACATGAGGCGGCCCGCCGTGTCGAGGAGCACGGCGTGATTCGTGAACCACCAGTTCATGTTGATGGTGCCGCCGACGCCTTGGAACTCGTCCTGCAAGCCGGGCGGGAAACCGACATTACAATGACGAATCGCTTCGGTTTTCCCTGATCCAGGTTCGCCTACGATCAGGTACCAGGGAAGGCCGTAAATGTCCTTTCCCGCTTGGCGAAAACGATCGACCCCCTGCTCGAAGTTTCGGCGCAGATCGTCCAGGCGCGCGCGATGGGCAGGCTCACTGATGCTCCGGGGGGCTCCGCTGCTGTGCTCGGAAAGCGCTCCACCCATCTGGGAGGCTTTTTTCTTTTTGATGAAATTAACGGTGAGCAGAAAAGCTCCTAGCGCGAGAATCACGCCAATGACACCGATTCCAAGGACCAGAAGCGCGTCGCTAAAGAGCAGGAAGAGCGGGCCGATTACGGTGCCGCCGGCTCCGAGAAGGACCATGGCTTTGATGCCATCGGGAAGTTGTTTGAAGCGGTCCATCAGTTCGACTCCACTTGTTGTGCCTTGTTTACGTCCGCGCGCTCGATCTCTTCGAGCGAATGATTAAGAGCGCTGGTCGAGGCGTTATAGAGAACGATGTTTGCCACCAACACGACAATCGCGAGGCCTGCCACAACAATTCCGATGCCCGCGATTTTATAGCTTGGCGGCTCGATAAGGTCGCGCGTATCGACATTGCTGTAGCCATCCGGACAAAGTCGTCCCGTGCTGTCACCTCCTTGCAGATGGCGGAGACGTGGCGCGATGTCGGCCATCTTTCTCCGGATGGTGTCCAAATCGCCGGCGTACCAGCCTTGGAAGCCAAGCCCGAGGCAAACAAAGAAGATCTCGAGCCGTTCGGCAGCTTCATCACTCGATTCACTCAGAGTTTCGTCGAGGAGATCGAAGAACTTTTCGTCGCCCGCCAATTCATTGTAATCGTAGGCGAGGCGGTTACTGTTCCACTCGGTGGCGCAAGGCAGCCTGCTTTCCGAGATCATGGAATCAACGAAGAAGACGAGCGGAAGTTCGACCTTGGAAAAGGACTGTTGCAGCCTGGAGTTCCCGTTCGTTTGAGATCGCATTGACTCGAACAGCCGATCGACCTCGGCTCGAGCGTCCGAATAATCGACGCGTCCGTCTTTTCGTCCGAGACGATTGAGGCGGCAAATGTATTGGAAGAGCGGTTCACAAATATCTAGCAGTCTCATATCATGTTTTGGGAGTTGCCACCGTCATGAAAAGTGTGACTTCGAAATCGCTTTCTTCGAGGCCGGGCCAGCGAAGAACCGCGTTTTTCTCGCTGCGAATCGCATCCCACATCCGGGTGCTTTCGCTTCGGAGGACGCGAAAGTAATGCAGGCCCGTTTGTGCGGGAAGTTCCAGCGGTGGAAAGCGTTCCTCCTTGAGCACAATCCCGCGGATTGCCCGGTTTCCGAAACTGGTGGCCATGAATTTGAACTTGTCTGGATCTTCGACCAAGCGTGCGATTTCCCGCGGATCGACTTTGGATGTTCGAACGCCGATAAGATAATCGTTCGGTGCCGTAAAATGTTCTTCGGTGAACGCCGCTTTGAGAAAAGCGCCGTCGCGAGTGAAGGGAAGTTTCATGAAACTTGGGAGATGAACTCCGCCCAACAGGGAGCGTATTGTCGAAGAGAGTTCATGGAAGGCTGGAGCCGGATTGTCGTGGTCGTAGGCCGGGACAGCCCGATCGTCCGCATTAGGCTGTAGCGACATGAGGTCCGCGAGGATTTCCCGCAGCTCGATGTAGTAGACGAACGGGGCCAGGTGGTTTGGGCCGAGGAGGCTTGAGAGGCGCGCGTTGGCGCGGCTCAGCGAGCGGAGCCGGAGTATTTGTTCGAACTGAAGCCCCCGCATGGACTCGGGGTTGAAACCGCCACGATTGACCTGAATGAGCAATTCTTTGCGGCTGGCATCAATCTGGCTGGATAAATCCTTTACCAGTTCCAGCAGGGCAGGTGCTCCATTGAGCGTTAAGGTTGGCGGTATAAAGCCGGTGTCTTGACGGGGGCCGCTCAAGTCTTGGCCGACCGCTCGTTTCACCCGCAGGAGAGGAATGATCTCCATGTCCGAGCGGTCTTCCTGTTCGAGCATGAGACGTGCATTGAGACGGCGCATCAAAAGCGGGCGTGGGTTATCGCCGGTATTCTCGTCGGCGAACTCTTCCTCGACAACCCGGTATTGCAGCTTGTCCTTGGAGTCTCCGTTGCTGCCGAGGGGAGCTGTATTTGCCCGTGCCGCATACCATAGAGGAAGTCCTAGATTGACGAAAAAGCCGTCCGCGCCGAATTGACTGAAAGCCGCTTTGATATCAAGCGACGGGAGTTCCGCATTGCTGGGGAAGACGACTTCGTGACCGCTGGGCATCACGACATGCAGCTTCTCGAAGCGGATCCGATAATTCTCCAGATCGTCCAGAGAGAGCCGCATTTCCACCACTCCATACGCGTACGGCCAAGCCAACCTTCTCTCCCGGCGAATGCTCTGATGGACATTGCGTTGAAATTGCTGGAGGTGGTGGGGCTGAAGAAAGAGGCCCTCATGCCAATGGATGTTTGGTGAGCTCATTTGGTGATGGTCGTCCGCATCATGGATTCAGTGAAATTGGCGATGGCGTCCTTCAATGCTCGCTCGATCGCCTCCTCGCTCATCGCTTCGCGCGCGAGTTCCGTGTACTTGTTCCACCATTGCACTTCGGGCGCCTTCCACATCGTGCCT
>CAYUGQ010000049.1:0-17879 GCA_964444305.1 uncultured Candidatus Sumerlaeota bacterium | reverse complement strand
GGAGGTCTGGATGGCAAGCACTGTGACCGTGTTGTCGCTGGCGTCTTCGTAGTTGGCTACGTAGACGTTGTTGGCATCAATGTTCTTCCACTGGGGAATGTTTTCCAGTGTGGAATCCAAACTTACGCGGGTGAACTGACCGGCCGTGGGTGGGAGGAGTTGTTCTGGTGGAGTATCCAGGGCGGGGTCGGGCTTGTTTACGACGTTGAAGATGGAAATGTTGTCTTTTGCAAACCGATACATGTAGATGCCCATGGCGAGAGTGATGCCCAGGGCTACAATCAGGATAGCGACGCAGCCTATGCAGCAGGGAGATGACTTTGGGCGGGAAATGGTGGATCTGGACATCGGTTTCTCTTCTCGTATGTGATGGGGCAGCAGGTGCCGGGTTTACGAATTGATTCTCGTTTGCAAAAAACAACATCCGGCGGAACGGCAAAGGCTACTGCCGGTCCGCCGGGATTTTCAGTTGTTACGGCTGATTGTCGATCTGGGCTTTCTGAAGCTTGCCACTGTAGTCGATATAGATGCTCTTCCACTCGGTGTAGAAGTCGAGTACGGTGTGGCTGGCTTCGCGGTGACCGTTGCCAGTGTTTTTCACGCCGCCGAAAGGCAGCTGCACCTCGGCACCAATGGTGGGGCCGTTGATGTAGGTGATGCCTGCTTCGATGTCGCGAATGGCGCGGAATGCGGCATTGACGTCGCGGGTGTATACGGAGCTGCTGAGGCCGTAGACTGTGTCATTCAGGATGCCAATGGCTTCGTCCAGGCTCTTTGTTTTGATGACACTGAGTACCGGGCCGAAGATTTCTTCCTGGGCAATGCGCATTTTAGGGGCGACATTGGTGAAGATGGTGGGCTCAATGAACCAGCCGCGGGCGTGATCGCCTTCGGAAAGAATATTGCCGCCAAGGTGGAGATTCGCGCCATCTTCTTCCTGGCCGATTTTGATGTAGTTCGTGATCCGGTCACGCTGGGTCTGGTTGATTACCGGACCCATCTGGATTTCGGAATTCAGGCCGTTACCGACTTTGAGCGCTTTGGCCCGCTTTGTGAGTTCCTGGACGAATTCATCATGGATGTTTTCATGAATGATCAGGCGGGATGTGGCGGTACAACGCTGACCTGTGGTGCCGAAGGCTCCCCATAGGGCACCTTCGAGGGCCAGTTCGAGGTCGGCGTCGTCCATGACGATCATGGCGTTTTTGCCGCCGAGCTCGAGGCTGACGCGCTTGAGCTGTGAACCGGCGCGGGATGCGATGTCTTTGCCGGTAGCGCTGGATCCGGTGAAAGATACGGCTGGAATGCCGGGGTGTTCGACGATGGCGCGGCCAATATCAGCGCCTTCGCCGCAGATCAGGTTGATTGCTTTGGCCGGCACGCCGGCTTCGAGGAGGATTTCCATGAGGGCGACGGCCGTGGCGGGGGTATCCTGCGCTGGTTTGAGGATGGCCGTGTTGCCGCAGACCAGGGCTGGGAAAAGCTTCCAGGTGGGGATGGCCATGGGGAAGTTCCATGGGGTGATCATGCCGCAAACACCGATAGGGTTGCGGACGCTCATGCCGAACTTGTTCGGAAGCTCGCAGGGAACGGTGTCACCAAAAAGACGACGGCCTTCGCCGGCAGCATAGTAAGCGGTGTCAATGCCTTCCTGAACGTCGCCGCGGGTTTCAGAAAGAACTTTTCCCATTTCGCGGGTCATAAGCTGGGCGAGTTCTTCTTTGCGCTGAGACATGATGTCGCCGGCTCGATGGATGATCTGGGCGCGACGGGGGGCCGGGACCAGGCGCCATTCCTTGAAGGCTTCGGAGGCGGCAGCTACGGCTTCATCCAGCTCGGCTTTGCCGCCGGCGGGGAACTCGCCGATTACGTCATTACTGTCGGCGGGGTTGATGTTTTTGAAGGATCCTTCGGAGCCGCTTTCAACCCATTTCCCATTGATGTAGTTTTTAAATCGATTTGATGAGGTCTGTGAATCAGACATGGACGCTTTTTTCCTCTATTGTGATAGTTCTTGGTATTGATTTGGAGTGGCGATAAGTTTTATTTCAAGTGGTAAACGCGTAAGACATTTAATGATGGGATGAAGCTGATGGAAGAATCGATTAAGGATCGAATTGCGAAGGACCGGATTGCAGCGCTGAGAGCTGGGGATTCCGAGCGGAAGGCTGTGCTGGATTATATTTTGGGTGAACTGCAGAAAGCAGAGAAAGCTCCGTCGGCCAAAGCGGATGCACCGGTTGCGGTGATTAAGGCTTATGTTAAGAGCCTGAAAGATTTTATCGATCAGCATGGCACTGAACGGCCGGAACAGGCTGCGCAGTATCAAAAGGAAATCGATATTATGATGGATTACCTGCCGCGCCAGCTCAGTGATGATGAGGTGCGGGCGGAAGTGCGGGCCCTGGTTGACGCGGGGGTATCGGCGCGAGGCCAGATCATGGCGGAACTGAAAAAGCGTCACGGAGCAGCCTTGGATGGCCGTCGAGCTGCTGAAATCGCCGGAGAGTTTGCGGAGCGGTAATGGGGTCAGATGTCAGGTGGGGCGTTTGTTTCGCCTGGGGCGGCCGGGGCAGTGGTCGGTGTGTCTGGCATAGGATCGGGTTCCGGCGTATTGGCTGAAGGTATTGCGCCGGGTTGCACCTGCTGCGGTTGTTGATCCGAGGCCGGGTCCATTTGAGTTGCTGGCTCGAACATTGATGGGGGAGCAGTTTGGAGGTCGATTTGTGGCACCGGAGCAACCGATATTTCTGGAAATTGATGGATAGTGATGGTTGGTGTGGAATTTAGTGATGCCCCGGAAGAGCCTAAAGATACGGTGCCTGACTCGTATGTTAATGTTGCTACGGTCGGACCATTCAAGTGGACGTGGGCATCATATCCTAATCCGTCAAGATGGGCCGTAAATAAAGTGGAAGTAGTCTCAGTGGTAACATGCCGGGCTGGTATTGGGGCGAGGTTTATAAAAGGAGGCGGAGATGACCAGAGCATTCCTGCAAGAAAGCCAAGGGTTATACCGGTAATGATGAGCAGAGTGATGCCGATGATCCGTTTGAGAGTGAACGTGCGATTTTCCTCAAGATGAGCACGGAGTGCGGTTGTTTCAGCTTCCAGGTTTTTTAACTTGTTGTTGGCCTCAAGGGTCTTAGTCCGGGCCTGACGCAGTTGTTCGAGTATGTCGGCGACTTGGGAAGGTGCACCGGTGAGGCCTTTAACCAGGGTGATCTGTTGTTGGGAAATCTGGGGGAAGTGTTCGGTGGCCAGTTCATATGCCTGGGTAATTTCCGCAAAGCGGTTATTGTCTTTGTTTGTGCCGACGTCGGGGTGGTAGATTTTGGCCAGCTCGCGGTAGCGGGTCTTGACTTGTTCTACAGAAAACGGGGGAGTCAGGCCAAGGGTAACGCAGGCGCGCGCCAGGGCAGAGTTTAACTTGTCAGACGAATTTGGCATAATATGTAGTTAACCGGGGATGCGTATCATTGTGAGTTCAACTCGGCTGGCAGTTACGCGTGGTTTGATTCTTCAGCGGGTTGGGTGTGTGCTTCTTTTTTTTCAATCAAAAGTCGGCCTTCGTGAGCGAGAAGATTTTTATGCTCGGCTTCAAGTTGAATCCGTTCTCTTTCCACTTCAAGACGGCGCATTTCTGCTTCGTGGGCCAGTTCGAGACGTCTGAGTTCTACGGCAGTGGAGTTCTCTGACGCACGGGAATGTTTGTCTTTTTCGGTTTCGATATCATACCGGGATACGAAGGCTTTGGCGGTGCTGCTGCGGAGAAGCATTTTTGCAGCGGGGATAAGCACGGCGATAACGGTGATACAGATGATGGCCGTCATCAGGGTTTTTGTGAAGTTTTCGTTGGTGACCATTTGCTGGATGCCGGTGGTTTCAATGTGGATGTTGGATTTAATAATGGCCCGGGCAATCAGGTAAACGCAGAAAGTGCCACCGGCGATGGCAAGCATGATAGTGAGTTCTTTGCGATACCAGTAGACGGCCTCTACGGTGCGGCCCAGAACAATATAAACCAGCGGGAGACCTGCGAGGCCGGCTGATATGAAAGAGGCCCACATTGCCTCGATGGAGAACTCGTGAAACGCGAGGCCTATGCAAAGAATAGAAAACAGCACACAGCAAACCATCCATACAACGGCAATTTTTACCATCCCGGGAGTGATCTCCAGTTTGGGTGCGGCCGGACCGGTGGAGTCTGGCGAGAGTGGGGGCTGAGATGATTCCGTTTCCTGCTTTTGCCGGGGAAGGACCTCCCCGCAGACGCTGCACTGGACCTCATCTGAGTCTATGGGCATTCTGCATCTGGGGCATTTCATTACAATGGTTCGCTCCGTGGTCGGGTAGTCTTAAAAGCCAGTCTGGTCAAAGTTTGCTGACAGGTGCAAGCTATTTTATCGGGGAATACTTTAGAAAATGATCCGGAACTTGAAAATATGGACGCTTATTAGTCTGGTGCTCAGCGTGTCCGTGGCGGAAGGGGGCTCAGCGGGGAGTAGAGTGGTTTGGTTTCGGCTGGCACCTGTGCCTGAGGGAATGTCTGAGGCTTATATGTCAGCGTCGACGGGGGAAGAGTTTTCTGTGGGTCGTGGGGATGAGGAAGAAGAGGGGAGCCTGGAGGAGTTTCTGGCGACAGACCGGGAGGCTTTGCAGGCGGAGCTGGATCAGATGAGAGCGCTGGTGAGTAATTTCTCGCCTGATACGCCGGGGGATTTGGTGGTGTCGAAGAACAGCGGTTCAGGTGGGCGAAGCGGCGGAATTGAGGGGGCCGTTCGAGAGCTTAAGCTGGAAGGGTATCCGCCGGAGGTTTTGGAACAAATTATGAATCGATATAATTTGCGGGTGGTTTTGCGGGAATTTAAGGCAGGGTCCCGGGGGCAGAACTTTTTGAGCAGTGCATCAAAGGGGCCGGGGGAGCAGTATTTCGGTGGGCTGTCGGTGCCGCCGGGGGTGTATGAGGTTTTCCAGCTTAACCAGGAGACGGTCGGGCTGATGAGCCGGTTAGAGGAGGATGCTATTCGAGAGCAGGGTTTAGAGCCATTGAAAACAAGGGTGATCAGGGTCGTTTTTGGTATTGTAAATTCTGCGGGGGGTGGTTATGAACTCGGTGTACTATCGCTTGATGCGGAAAGGGTATCGCCATGACGCTGCTTCGCGGGTGGGTTGGAGTCTGGGTTTTGAGTTGGTTGAGGCTGGCGGCGTGCATTTCGCTGGCGGCGGTGTCGGTGGCTGTTTGGGCTCAGGGGGGGCTAAGTGATGCCCCGGTTCCGGTTGAGCGGGATGATTTGGCGGCGACGGTCTTGCTGGTGGTGGGCTTGATTCTGCTTGTGCTGGAAATCAAGATTGTCAGTATGGGGTTTCTGGGCGTGCTTGGGACCATTTGTCTGTTGTTTGGGGTGGGAATTATGTGGCAGAATGATCGAGCGCTTTGGGGGGTGTCGGCTTACTATATTGTCCCACTACTGTTAATGATCTTCATTCTTACGGTGGCAATGGTCGTTTTGACGACGCGGGCCCATCGTGAGGGGGTTGTGTCTGGGCGGGAAGGGTATGTTGGGGGACTGGGAGAGGTGTCTGAGGCGCTGACACCGAAGGGAAGAGTTTTTTTTGAAGGAACTTACTGGACAGCGGAAAGTCGAGTGCATGTGGCTAAAGGTGAAAAAGTAAGAATTATCGGAGTGGACGGATTGAAACTTTATGTGGAGCCTGCGGGAGAAACGGGTTTTCCTGGAGTTATGGGTCGTGTTGCTGATTCCGGTACCACTGGCGGCGATAGTGCCGCAGTGTGATTTTGCTTGAGATGGCTGTATTTATGAGGGGTTTTTTGTCACGTGCAATTTAGTCTGGACCGATTTTATCGTATAAACCGCCGAGCGCTGATTTGGTTGGCGCTTTTTGGGTTGATTTATGTTTTGCGCGATTTCTTCGCGCTGATATTCCTGACGTTTATTACTGTCAGTTTCACTTTGCCGCTGATTAACTACCTGAAGCGAAACACTCGCCTGCCGCGTAAAGCTATCATCGTGGCGATTTACCTGTTTATCTTTGTGGGACTCTGTGGCCTGATTCAGTATATCGTTCCCAAGGTTTGGAATGAAGCGCTGACGACTGCCAATGAACTGAACTTTCTGCGGCAAAAAGTTGAAAGTGCGCGTTATGACTTGATGCAGGAAAATCCGAGCTTGCGTCCGGCGCTGGAATTTGTCGGGCGCCTGGATATTAACTGGGATTCCTATGCACAGAGTTTTATGGCCAAGGCAAACCAGTATGTGCCGCAGTTGGCAAGTTTCGTTCTGCATGCCTTGAGCACCATTTTCCTGTCGCTGCTGTTCGCGTTTCTGATCGTGCTGGATCTTACCCGATTGCGTGAAGAAGTGAGGAAGCTGGGGCGGAGCCGGTTGCATGATTTCTATGAGCAGAGTGCGGAGCCGGTGGTGCGATTTGCGGCCGTGATCGCGCGGTCCTTCCGGGCTCAGGCGATGATCGCGGTGGTAAACACGGTGCTGACGCTGATCGGTTTTATGTTATTTGGTCTGCCGAAAGTGGCACTGTTATCGATTATTGTCTTCTTTTTTAGCTTTGTACCTGTGCTGGGAGTGTTTATCAGCACCGCCCCCGCTATGCTGGTGGCACTGAATACTGGCGGCTATGTGCTGGCCATGAAGATTTTGGTGTTTATTATCGTGATCCACATGATCGAGGCTTATATCCTGAATCCGCTGATTTATGGACAGCATCTTAAGCTGAATCCAGTGGTGGTGCTGATTATTTTGTATGTGGGGCATCACTTCTTCGGGTTGTGGGGTATGTTGCTGGGTGTGCCAGTGGCGTATTACTTCATCCATTATGTGTTCCAAGTGCCTGAGGAGCCGGTGGAGGTGCCGCTTTCGGAGTCGGGACCGCCGGGTGATTCCCCGGATGCAGCAGGTGAACTTACGGATGAGACAGAAACGACGCCGCCGGCTCGGCGAGCTGATGCGCCTGGCGCTATTTAATGTATTTCATTTAAACTGGAGATTGTTACACAGCTATGTTTAAACGGGTTCTGGTAACTGGCGGTGCAGGATTTATCGGTTCACATACGGTGGATCTATTGGTTAAGCGCGGATATAAGGTGCGCGTTTTTGATAACCTGGAGCCGCAGGTGCATGGCGAAAATGCGGGCGTGCCAGATTATCTGAACCCGGAGGCTGAGTTTATCCAGGGGGATATTCTGGATCAAGATGCGCTGCGGAAGGCTTTGGATGGCTGTGATGCGGTGGTACATGATGCAGCGATGGTAGGGGTGGGGCAAAGTCAATACCAGGTGGCCCGTTACACCCAGGTGAATGCGCTGGGGACGGCTGTTTTGCTGGACCTGCTGGTTAATGAAAAGACCGGGGTCAACCGCCTGCTGGTGGCGAGCTCAATGAGCATCTATGGTGAGGGACTATACCGCCGACCTGGCGATGGAAAAATTATTGCCCCTGGGTTGAGGCCAGAGGCGCAGATGGCACAGCATGATTTTGAGGTGAGAGACCCGGAAACGGGTGAGGCTCTGGAGCCTGTGCCTACGCCGGAAACAAAACCGCTGAACTGTACGAGTTATTATGCGCTGGGGAAAAAGGACCAGGAGGAGTATTGCCTGCTGGCAAGCAAGATCCATAAATTGTCGGCAACGGCATGTCGGTTTTTTAATGTCTATGGAACGCGGCAGAGCCTGAGCAATCCCTATACGGGTGCGGCGGCGATCTTTGCGTCGCGTATTAAAAACGGCAATCCGCCTTTGATTTATGAGGATGGCCAGCAGTCCCGGGATTTTATCTCTGTCCATGACGTGGTTGAGGCTAAGGTTTTTCTGCTGGAGAACCCGGAGGCAGACGGGGAAGTTTATAACGTGGGGCGCGGGGAGCCGACGAGCATTGGGGATGTGGCGCGAATCCTGTGTCGCCTGATGGGGCGCGGGGATCTGGAACCGGCCCTGCCCGGGACGTTTCGTGCAGGCGATATCAAGCACTGCTATGCGGATGCAACCAAGTTGCGAACGCTTGGATGGGAGCCGAAGATTTCCATGGAAGATGGATTCCGTGAACTGGTGGAATGGAGCGAGAGCCAGCAGGCGGTGGATATGGTTGAAAAGGCGCACCAGGAGCTGGTGGCCAAGGGACTCGTGCGGAGCTAGTGGTTCTTTGGTGATACACTAGCATTAACGGGTTGCAGAGACAGTTGGGGATTGCCGGGGCATTTAGCAGTGCGTCAGTTTGGCGCACTGTTTGTCATGGGGCAGGGCGAATTGTCGGAGATGAGGGCTTCCTGGAGGACTGCCGCTGTCTGACCTGTTGCCTGTATGTTATTTAATATCAATATATTGCGAAGTAATATGTGCTCTTCTTCGGGGTGGCACAGGGTTCGCCATTGCTATGGCGGCGAGTATCTTACGCGCAATGTAATTATGAGGATGACCAATGGGTTTTATGGACGTTTTTAATTTTTCTAAAACGGGGCGGTGGCTGGCCCTGGTGGCTGGATTCACTTTATTTGCAGTTCCTGGATGGGCGCAGACGGCGGACGCTGCACCCGCAACGGCAGGGAATGACCAGGTTCTGACGCGCTACACCTTCCGGAATGTGGCCAAAAGCGTAATGCCGGCAGTGGTTAATATCCGGATTAAAAGCAATATTACGCTGGGCCGGGCGGCAGAACGTATGCCGCAGGATATGCAGGAGCTGCTGGATCGGTTGCTCGAGCGGGAAAGATGGAACCAGCGACCCGGTGACCGCCGGACGCAGCGCTATGCCCGAACGGGCAGCGGTGTTATCATCCGCTCGGACGGGTATCTCGTTACCAGCGAGCACGTGGTTCGGGATGTGGACGAGGATGATATTGAGATTTCCACCTCTGATGGCCGAATTTTCCGGGATGTCGAAGTGGTTGGTACGGACGTTCTAACGGACTTGGCTGTGATTAAAATTAATGATGCGGATACGACGAGCGTGCCGCACCTGCAATGGGCAAACAGTGATGAAGCCCAGGTGGGGGATCACGTACTGGCGATCGGAAATCCGCTGGAGTTTACTAATAGCGTTTCGCAGGGAATTATCAGTGCGAAACATCGGACCATTAACAAGGCGGCACTGGAGGATCTGCTTCAGACGACCGCTATGATTAACCCGGGGAACTCGGGCGGGGCCCTGGTGGATCTGGATGGTAACCTGGTGGGGATTAATATGGCTATTGCCACAAGCACGGGCATGTGGAGCGGGCTTGGATTTGCCATTCCAAGCAATACGGCGCGGCTTGTGACGGATCAGATAATCAGCAAAGGGAAGGCTCTGCGGGGGTACCTGGGAATTGTCATGGGTCAATTGACGGTGGGGCTGGCGCGTCAGCTCGGCTATGATAACGATTATGGAATTGTGGTGGCTGACGTGGCACCGGGAACGGCAGCTGAGCGGGCTGGAATCCAACACTATGATATTATTGCTTCGGTGAACGGCAACCGGATTGAGCAGGAAGCGGATATGCACCAAAATATCGGTAATCTTCCGGTTGGCACTACGGTTACGCTGGAAATCTGGCGTGATGAGGGTGATGGCAAACTGAAGCAGAGTAATCTGGATGTAGTTCTGGGTGAGCGACCTGACGACCAGTCGCTGTCAACTGGTGTGCGCGGACGGGGATCTCGTCCGGCGCTGCCGGGCACGCGGCCCGATGAAGATTTGCTCGGCCTTAAGTTGAAGCCCCAGGATGACGGAAAGGGCTTGCTGGTAGAAGAGGTGAACCCCAGGAGCTCGACACAGGAAGCGGATTTGCGGGCGGGAGACGTGGTGTTGCAGGTGAACCGTCAACCGGTCAGTACGGTGTCGGAATTCCGTGAAGCTTTGAGAGCCAGCAATACCGGGAGCCACCTGTTGCAGATTGAGCGGAACGGCACGGCCATGCTGCAGATGGTGCCGGGCGACTAATGGGGTATTGAGCAAATCTGCATTCACTGAGCTTTTTTAAAAAGCCGCTAAATCTGTTGCTCTTGGCGCCCGGTGGCCCTGACCTTTGTTCCCCCGGCAGGGTCTGGCCGCCGGGTTGCCAAACCACTTGTTTGCGTGAGATGCATTTCTGTGTTGCGCGGCCGCCGAAGCTGTTGTTGGTCTGCATTGTTCGGACTTATGTGTTTGTCTCGTTTTTGATTTTTGCTATTTGATTGGATGAAAATGGATTCAGAACTGGATACCCTGTCGGCCCAGATTCGTGAGGCCAGTGTCTTTGTAGACCGGATCACGGCGGAGGTTAGCAAAGTGATCGTAGGGCAGCGGTACATGGTTGACCGACTGCTGATTGGATTGCTTTCGAACGGTCACGTACTGCTGGAGGGTGTGCCCGGTCTCGCCAAAACACTGGCAGTGAAAACGCTGAGTCAGGCAGTTTCAGCCCAGTTTCAGCGAATCCAGTTCACCCCGGATTTACTTCCGGCGGATCTGGTTGGTACGCTGATTTATAACCAGAAAGAGGGGACGTTCGAGCCGCGCAAAGGTCCGGTGTTTTCAAACCTGGTGTTGGCGGATGAGCTGAACCGTGCGCCGGCGAAGGTGCAGAGTGCTCTTTTGGAGTGTATGCAGGAGCACCAGGTGACCATTGGGGATACGACCTATCGTCTCCCGGAACCATTTCTGGTGTTGGCGACCATGAACCCCATCGAGCAGGAGGGGACGTATTCGCTCCCGGAAGCGCAGGTTGACCGCTTCATGTTGAAGCTGAAGGTGACTTATCCTTCACGGAAGGAAGAGCGCACAATTCTGGATCGGATGACTGATCCTGTAGACACTACAGGTGTGGACGAGAGCATGACGGTGCGTCCGGTGGCAACGACGGATGATATTTTGATGGCGCGCCACCTGGTGAAACAGATTTACATCGATGAGAAGGTAAAAAATTACATTCTGGACTTGGTGCAGGCGACACGCCGTCCGGAAGATTATAATATTGCCGTAGGTCAATACATTGAATACGGTGCGAGCCCGCGCGCGACGATTAGCCTTGCGCTGGCGGCGAAGGCGTATGCGTTTTTGCGCCACCGGGCCCATGTAACTCCTGATGATATTAAGACAATCGGAATGGACGTTTTGCGCCACCGCGTCATTACGACGTATGAAGCCGAGGCTGAGGATATCGCCAGCGAAGATATTATTAAGAAGATCTTTGACGAAGTGCCGGTGCCGTAAGGTTGTCTGCGCCGATTCGTTTCCATAAGAGCCTGAGGAATTTTGTGCCATGATACCCAATGAAATTCTTAAGAAGGTTCGCCAGATTGAGATCTTCACGCATCGCCTGGTGGACGATGTTTTGGCGGGTACCTATCATAGCACCTTTAAAGGCCGGGGGATGGAGTTCGAGGATGTGCGCGAGTATCAACCGGGAGACGATGTGCGCGCGATTGACTGGAACGTAACTGCTCGAACGGGGGTGCCTTATATCAAGCGTTTCCGTGAGGAGCGGGAGCTGACAGTCATGCTAATGGTTGACCTGAGCGAGAGCACCAATTTCGGCACGCAGGACGAGACAAAGGGGGAGTTGGCGGCTGAGATTTGTGCGTTGCTGGCATTTAGCGCGATTAAGAACAACGATCGCGTGGGTTTGCTTATTTTTACGGACCGTGTGGAGAAGTTCATCCCGCCCAAAAAGGGAAAGAATCATGTGCTGCGGGTGGTGCGGGAGGTATTGTATCATAAGCCCTATCATCGCGGGACGGATGTGGGAGTGGCAGTGGAACATGTGATGAAAGTTTTGAAGCGGAAGAGCGTGGTTTTTCTGTTGAGCGATTTTCTGCCGGGATCCAGGCTGCGCAGACCGCTGTCGGCGTTAAACAACCGGCATGACCTGATTGCGCTCAAGATTTGTGATGACCGTGAGTTCGACATGCCGGCCATGGGCCTTGTGCAGTTTCAGGACCCCGAGACGGGCGAAATCATTTTCGTGGATACTTTCCGGGCGGATTTTCGGCAGGAATTTGCACGGGCGATGAGTGAGGCCACAAGGCAGACAGAGCGTCTGTTTAAGCAGTTGAGAATTGATAATGTAGAGGTGCGGACCGGGCGTCCGTATATTGAACCTTTGGTTCGGTTATTTCAAAGGAGAGCCTTGAGGCAGTAGCTTATGAGTCGGCGACGTTTTCGGAAGTTTTCCCAGAATCCCCAAGGGGAAGGTGATGGCGAAGTGAGAGAGGACAAGCGTCTTCCTTATGGTTTAATTTGGCTTGTGTTGACAGTGATCTTGCTAGTGGCCGTGCTCATGTTTGATCGGCGGTCGATCCGAAATGGGGAGACACATATTTCGACGGGGCGGGATCTGGCTGAGCAGGGCCTTTATGTGGAAGCGCTGGGGGAATTTGAAGAGGCACTAACGAATCGACGCCTCGGGCGAAAGGCTCGTGCCCAGGCAGCGCTGTCCATGGCTGACATTTATTATAACCATTTTGAGGATTACCCGGCCGCCCACAGGTTTTATGTGCAGGCGAAGCAGGAATCGCCGTCTGTTTTGGATTCGGCTATTCAGGAGCGGGCTCGGGATGCGGCCGTGCGAGCACAGGGGGCAGGCATGCTTCAGGCCCGATATGGCTTTGGGGCAGACTCTGATACGACGCGTACAATAGTGCAGCGAGTGGAGTTGTTGTCACCACCGATTGCGGACCGGCAGGGGCCGGTTATCGCCGAATATAACGGTGGTGAAATTCGTGCCGGACAGTTGCTGCGCGAACTTCAGGGCCGACCGGAGTTTCATCGTGCCGATTTTCGCAGTGATCCAGAGCGCTTGAAGGCGTTTCTCGAAGGAATGTTGCGGACGGACATGGCCTATGAAGCGGCTGTGAGTGCGGGGGTTCACAAGGATCCTGACCTGAGCGCCCGACTTTATGACTACCAGAAGCAACTGGTGACACAGCGCTATCTGACGGACCGTCGGGACATTGCACTTCGGGTGGAGAATGCTGACGTCGAGAAATATTACCGCGAAAATCCGGAGCTGTTTAAGCAGCGGGGAGCCATTGATCTCTCTTTGATTATGGCGGACTCAGAGGCTTCGGCCACCGAATACCTGCAGATGATCAGGGACGGAGTGCCCTTTGCGGATGTGGCGACGAGCTTTTCGCTGCACGAGCAGACCGCCTCTAAAGGCGGCGTAGTCGGCACGATCCGCGATGACGCGACTTCGGTTACGGCTGTGGGGCAGGCTCCGGATGTGATTCGCGGCCTGTTTCGGATGCCGGTCTTCTCAGTATCCGAGGTTGTGCGGGCGAACGGGTCTTATTTCGTGTTTCGCATAGATCAGGTTTACCCGGAACGGCATTTTACTCTGGCGGAGTCGCGCCGGCGAATTGAAAACGTCCTGCGCGGCCGCGCGGTGGATGACGTCCGGCATAAGCTGGATAGTGAACTTGACGAGTTGTTCGAGCCTGAGCTGAACGAGAACGCGCTGGCCAGCTTTTGGGATTATGTGGCAGAAAGCGATCGCCGGAACGCACAGAGTGTTGCTGCTGATCAGCAGACGACCACATCCTTAGTGAACGGGCCTTCAACCGGATCTGTTACTTTGGATGAATCTGCAGTTTCGACTGGAACGGAGTCTGCCCAGCCCTGATGTTCTGGTGCCGCGCAATATTGCTTGGAATGCTCCTGCTGGGTTTGGGCCTTGCAGATGTGCGTGGGCAGGGGGCGGTTGCAGAGTATCCGAAACTTGAAACGCGGGTGGACCCCACATCGGGTACTGTCGGGGACCGGTTTCGGCTGACGGTCAGCGCCGAGGCTCCGAACCTGGAATCGCTGGAAATGCTTTCGTTTATAGACGCGCAGACGACCTGGGTGTTGGCGGCTGACCCTGAGATTGAGGATGTGCGACGGGATGGGGCACGGCTGCGGGAGTATACGTTTGAAATTGTTCCTTTTGAAACCGGACGGGTTTTTTTGCCGGAAGTGGCGGTTACTTATACGGCGGATGATGGATCGAGCCGCACGGCATTTTCTCAAGGCGTCTGGGTCCATGTGAACAGCGTGTTAAGTGGAGACGGGTCGGCGTCGGCCCTGCGGGATATTAAGCCACCGGTGGCACTGTCGATTCCTCGGACCATTGTGATCTCCGGCGGACTACTTCTGTTAATTCTGCTGGCGGCGCTGGGGTGGTGGTTCTGGAGCCGGTATGCGCGGAGGGTGCAGCGGTTGTTTGGTCGTCATCTTTCACCGCCGGAACGGGCTCTTAAGCTGATTGATGAATTGGAAGACGAGGAGCTGATTGAGCAGAAACGCTTTAAGGAATTTTATACTCGACTGGTGGATGTGCTGAGAGAGTATTTGCAGGAAGCCTATGGCGTGCATGCCACGGATTTGACGTCGAATGAACTGCTGTCAGAAATGGACCGGCTTGCGGAAGACGAAGAAGCACATCACTTGGATGATTACCGTCGGGCCGTTGCCAGGCTTGTTGAGGTGATCAACGAAGCAGATATGGTGAAGTTTGCCCGGTATCTTCCATCGGCGGCGCAAAGCAGGCGGTCTGTTCAGGCAGCAAAAGACGTCGTGGTCTATACGCGACATCGCTTTGTTTCAGAAAGTGAAGTTGAGCAGGCGGAAAAATCGGGGCCGGATTCCGTTGATGGGATGCATCGCGGGACGGGAATGGGTAACGCCTGATGGATATGTCGTTGCTAAACAGTTCGGTGGGCGGGGAATTGGGGCGATCGGTTTTTCGTTTTGGTTTGCCCGCGGTTTTACTGCTGTTGTTGCTGTTGCCGGCGGTGTGGTGGTGGCTGCGATACCGCGAGCGGATGAAGCAAGTGACGATTCCGCTGCCTGTGGCTTTCCTGGCGACATCGTTCTCTCAAGGGAATCCCCGGCGCTGGCGGTTCTGGCTTGATGGATTACGGGTACTGGCGCTGGCGTTTTTGATCATTGCCATGGCTCGGCCACAGTATGGTCGAATCGAACGGACGACATTTAGCGAGGGAATTGATATCGCTATGGTGCTGGATGTGTCGCTGTCCATGCGAGCGGGAGATTTTTATCCGAACCGCCTGGAAGCGGCCAAAGAAGTGATGAAGCAGTTTGTCATGGAACGCCGTGGGGATCGTCTTGCGCTGGTGATTTTCGGCGGAGAAGCCGCGACCCTGGTGCCCCTTACACTGGATTCGGATGTGGTATATTCGTTTGTGGAGCGGGTGCGATTTAATCTGGTCAGCGGCGATACAACGGCGATCGGAATGGGCCTGTCGACGGCGCTGGCTCGCCTGCGGGAGAGCGACGCGAAAAGCCAGGTGGTGATTCTGCTGACGGACGGAGAGAACAATGCGGGCAGGATCGACCCGATAAAGGCAGCGGAAGCAGCGAAAACGCTGGGCGTGCGGGTGTATACTATTGGTGTAGGGAGCAATACTCCTCAAATCGGTCCATTTGGGATGCGTGTGGATGCCGGGCTGGACGAAGCTACTCTGACACAAATGGCTGAAATGACCGGCGCACGATATTTTCGGGCCGAGGATGAGCAGAAACTGGATGCTATTTACCGCCAGATTGATGAGTTGGAAAAATCTGAGATCGAGTCAACTCAGTATGACAGCTTCAATGAGCTGGTGCATTGGTTTGTATTGCCGGCGCTGCTGCTGTTATTACTGGAAGTTGGTCTGAGATCCACCAGGTTTGTGATGGTGCCATGAGATTTGGATCGCCTTTATATTTATGGCTTATAGTGCTGGTGCCGGCAGTGGCGTTTTTGCTGTGGCGAGCCCTGGGCTGGCGGCGGGTGCTTATGGGTCGCTTTGCAACGGAGAAGGTTTGGGACCGCCTGGGCTTTACGAAAATTGGCCTGATAGATTGGGCGCGGCTTGGATTACTTATACTTGGGCTTGTTTTCCTGGTGTTTGCGCTGGCGCGGCCTCAGTGGGGTTATCATGAGCGCCAGGTGGTGACGCAAGGAGTAGACGTGGTAATTGCCATTGATACTTCAGCGAGTATGATGGCGCGGGATTTTCCGCCAAGCCGACTGACCCGGGCCAAGGAACTGTTGCAGAATATCATCTGGGAAGCCAGGGGCGATCGGGTGGGAATCGTGGCGTTTGCTGGTAATGCGGCGGTGATGTGTCCGCTGACGCTGGACTATAACATGGCGATCACGGCCTTGCAGGCGGTGGATATGAACACGGTTTCGGCCAGGGGAACGGATATTGGTTCGGCTATTAAGGCCGCCAACGGCGCATTTGAGGTGTCGGGTGCGAATGATCGTGTGCTGGTGTTGCTGACAGACGGCGAGCAGCTTGAGCGCCTGGGCGAGCTTGAGGTTGCATTACAAAAGGCCAAGGAAGATGGAGTGCGGATTTTTGCGCTGGGTATGGGATCGACAGACGGGGCGACGATTCCGACTTTGCGGGGGCCTCTCAGGGACAGATCGGGCAACGTGGTTGATACACGGCTGGATTTTGAACTGCTTCAAAGACTGGCCAAAGAGACCGGCGGACAGGCAATCATTGCCGAGAAAACCGGAGCGGCTGAGGTCGCTCAGATATCGGCGGAGCTGTCAAAATATCGCGGGCGCAAGCAACAGGACAAGACTTTCCGGGTTTACCATGAACGCTACCCGTGGTTTGTGGCTGTGGCAATGCTGACACTTCTGGCGGAAGCATTTTTGCGGGGATATCGTCCACGGAATGGTCGGCGAGTAGAGCCGGTCCGGGTAACTTCGTGGATTGCCGGTGCTGTTTTGTTGGGGAGCGTTAGTGGGTCTGCCTGGGCTTATCCGGGCGAAGTTTACGTTCGGTCGCGTTCAGGACTGCAGGATTATCGTGCGGCCAAATATGATGCCGCCGCGGAAGAGTACCAGCAGGCTGCGGAGATCGATCCGGAAAATCCGCAATTGACCTACAATCTCGGCGCGGCGGCGGCCAAAGCGGGACGAACCTCGGAGGCTTTGTCGCTTTTGCAGGGAGTATATGATCCGGAGCGCCCGGAATTGAACGTCAATGCGCGCTACAGCGCGACGACGTTGCTACACCGAGATGCTCGAAAAGAAATTGCCGACGACAAAGCGGGCTGGGAAATGGGTCTGGCGGAAGGGCGGCCTGAGTCTCGTGAGGCGGTTCAGGCGATGGTGGATCGGCTTAAAGAAATCATTGAAGAATACAAACAGGTCATTCTGCAGAAACCGGATGATCTGGACATGAAAGCGAATTTCGAGCTTGCTCGCCGTGATCTGGAAGAACTTGAGCAGATGCTTGAGCAGCACAGCCAGGAGGAACAGGAACAGCAGCAACAGCAGGAGCAACCTCAGCAGAGCGAAGAGGAGCAGGAGCAGCAGGACGACGGGGAAAATCAGCCTGATGAGTCTGGCCAGGATGAAGAGCAAGAAGGCCAGGAGCAGGACGAAAGCGACCAGGGAGAACAGCCGGAAAACGAGCCCCAGGATTCTGATGAGGCGGGTGAGAACGAGGAGTCTGATTCAGAAAATGAGCAGGAGGGCGAAGACAGCAGTGATTCGGGGAGCGAAGGACAGCCTGAGACGTCGGAAACTCCCGGCCCTGAGCAAACTCCTTCCCCACAGGAGACTCCACCACCTGCCCCGACCCCGACTCCAACCCCAACCCCCACTCCTTCACCCACCCCCGGTCAGGGTCAGGAACAAGGTGGCACCGGCGGAGAAGGAACAGAGCCCGTGCCGGTGGGCGAAATGAGTATGACCGACGTTGATCGGTTATTAAATACATTACCGGAAGAGAGTCAGCAGGCTTTGCAACTCATGATGGGAGCTCCAACGGAATCGCAGGATATGGAGCATGAGTGGTAGCGAGCGAAATAGAGATTGTAATGCCATGGGATGCCTCATGAGGTCAGTCATGACGCGGGATAATTGGCGTATTCTGTTGC
>CAYUGQ010000048.1:0-18282 GCA_964444305.1 uncultured Candidatus Sumerlaeota bacterium | reverse complement strand
TGGCCGTGGGCGGGTGGGGGGCTGGGGGGGGGGGCGCCCGGGGGGGGGGGGGGGCGGGGGCGGGCGTGGACTTCGGTGGTTTTGTTTGTGGTGGTGATTGTTGCGGCGCAGAGCCGTGCGGTCTGGGTTTTGGGATTGCTTATTGTTTTGGGGTTTCCGTGGTGGATGATGAGGCTGATGGGGCGGCGGGTGACGCTGGGGAAGGTGTGTCTTGTGGTACTGGCGGCGGGGGCTGTGGTGATGGTATTGGTGGCATCGCCGCAGAAGAACCCGCTGGCGCGTTTGCCGGTGAGCCTGGGGGAGCGACTGACGGGGCATGTGTTTAACCTGGATCAGCTTCGGCGGGAAACGCGGCTGCGGATTTTGGTGGTGAGTTTGTCGGAAATTGTGCCGAAACATGCGGTGCTGGGGACGGGGATCGGGAGCTTTGAGTGGGTGTATCCGAAGGCGCAGGGGGATTATTTTTTGAAGCATCCGGACACGCGGCTGGGGACTACGACGAAGCGGACTGACCTTGCGCATAATGATTATCTGCAGGCGCTGGTGGAGACGGGGCTGGTGGGTGTGTTTTTACTGGGGGGATGTGTGTGGTTTTTCTTTGGGGCGGTTTTGGCGGGCCGGAGGCGGATTGAGCGGGTGGAGAATGTGGCGCTTTGGTGGGCGCTGATTGTTCCGGTGGCGGGGGTGATGGTTCATGCGACTGTGGATTTTCCGCTGCATGTGGCTCCGTTGGCGATGGTGACTTTGATTTCGGCGGTGATGTGCCGGAAGGTGGCGTCGTTTGAGGGATTTGGTGTTGTCGCAGGTGGGGAGGACATGGTTGAAAGGGAAGAGCCGGTTGCGGGCGGGGGATTTGTTCCTGTGGCGGGGTCTCTCGTTATTACGATGGTGATGTTTTCGTGGAGTCCATGGGCTGTTTCTGCGCTGGTGGGGCGGCCGCTGGTTTCGGATACTTATTTTAATGCCGGGCGGGGGATGTTGGATGAATTTTACGGATCGCGGGGGCAGACGGTGTCGCATCGCTTTTCACTGCTGGAGCGGGCGCGGCGGTATTTCCGTGAGGCGGTTGTTAATAATGTTTTTAATGGGGAAGCTTATGAGGGGCAGGCTACGGCTTATGTGAACCGGGCGGGTCTGGCGCTGCAGCATTATGAGTTGGCAGTTGAAGATGGTGCGACGTCGGCGGCTGCTATGTTGCGGGCCCAAATTGAGCGGGACAGCCTGGCGGCGATTACGGTGATTGACAACCAGATGGCGAGCGGGGGGCTGCGTTATCATTTTACGTATTATTTGCTTGGGCGTGCGTGGCGGGTTCAGTGGGAGCTGGAGAAGGATGAAGTGGCGGCGGAGGACAGCCGGGCGTATAAGGAGGCGATTGCTGCGCTAAGGACGGCGGTGGAGTTTAATTCGGCTGATGCGAATTCGCTGCGAGAACTTTCGGATATGCTTGCGCAGTCGACGCGGACGGTGGGGGAGTCGCATGAGACGCTTTCGCGGCTTTTTGAAATTGATCCGTATTCGTCAAGGGAGCTGATCGTGTTGCCGGCGATTGGGCTGGCGGAGGAAGGGGATATTCTGGCGGCGGAGGCTTCGCTGGTGTCGTTGTTTGAGAGTCATCCGGAGGTGCCGGCGGCTCATGCTGCGCGGGCCTGGCTGGCGTTTTACCGGGCGGTGTGGCCGCCGAGGGAAATTGATAATATGGATCGGGAAGAGGAGTATCTCGGGTGGCGGAGGGAGCATCTGGATGGGGGACGGGCGTCGATTGCAGCTTTGCCGGATTCGCCGCCTTATGATGAGGATAAGCGGAGGTTGGAACTGTTGTATGCGGCGGCGGCGGGGGATTTGGAGCTGGCGGGGAAATTGGCTGGGGTTCGTCTTGAGGAAGTTCCGGATGACCCGGAGGCGCTGGTGATTCAGGCGTGGGTTCACCGGGAGCGTTTTGGGGGGGGATTGCCGGCGAAGGAATCGCTGGATTATCTGCGGCTGTCTGCGATTTACTCGGTTTACTTTATGGGGCAGCGGCAGCAGGGGCTTGTATGGGCGGGGGAGCTTAATGCGAAAGGCGGCAAGCTGACCATTGGCCAGGCTCGCCGCCTTGCGAGTTTCTGTGCTGCTAATAATTTGTGGTCAGTTTTGGCGAAGGCTCTTCCGGGGATTCGTGAGGATTATCCGGGGGATCCGGTTTTGGAGGATATTGCCGTGGAACTGGAGCGTGCTGTCGAGTGACATTGCGTGCCGGATTGGTGGGTTTGTCAGCTCATGATGATTTCTGAGGAATCGCCGACGTTGAGGTTGACCTGATTCCCGACGACTTTAGCTTTGTCGCTGATGAGGGAGCCGTTGAGCACGATGGAGCTTACTTCGGCTTCTTCGCCGATGATGCTGTCGCGGACGATGCTGTCTTTGAGTATGCTTCCGGCAGAAATGCTGACGTGGGGTCCGACGATGCAGTTTTCGATTTTGGCGGATTTGTGGATTGCGACGGGCATTTTAATGACGCATTCGGGATAGCGGTCGGCTATGTTTGAGTAGTCTTTGGCGCCGAGCATCTGCTTGTCGAGAAGGTCGCGGTTGGTGGAGAGGATGGTTTCAGGTTTGCCGCAGTCGTACCAGCCGTCGATGAGGAAGGTGCGCATGGGCAGGCCCTGGTCGAGCATAATCTGAAGGGCATCGGTGAGCTGGATTTCGCCGGCGGTGGTTACGTTTTTCTCGACGATTTCATCGAGGGCCTGGAAGAGCTTTTTGGGCTGGGTGATGTAATAAATGCCGACGATGGCGAGGTTTGTGGGTGGGTTTTCGGGTTTTTCGACGAGGCGTTTTACTTCAAGTTTTGAGTCGAGTTCGACGATGCCGAAGCGTCGGCCGTCATCCACTTCGTGGACACCGAGGGCGGACTCGGGATTTTCAAAAACTTTTTTCAGATCGGCTTTGAAGATGGTGTCTCCTAGGACGATGAGGACTGGTTCGTCGGTGTCGTGATGGGGACGAGCGAGCCAGATTGCGTGGCCGAGGCCGCGCATTTCGGGCTGTTCGACGAAGTTTGATTTGAAGGTATAGTTGGACTGAACGAAGTCTCGGATCATCTCACCTTTGTAGCCGATGATGAAGGTGACTTCTTCGAACCCGAGTTCTACGAGTTCGTCGAGAATATGGGCCAGCATGGGTTTGCCTGCTACCGGCAGCATTACCTTTGGCTGTGTGTGAGTGTGGGGTCGAAGTCTTGATCCAATGCCTGCTACCGGGATAATCGCTTTCAATGTGAAACCGCTCCTGTTAACTTAGTTTATTGTTGCATGATCTGAGAGTGCCCGCAACTGGGGTTCTTTTGTAATCAGGCCATGTTTGAAGCATAGTTTGCCAAATTCACGCCATCCATCAAGCTCTTGGGGGCCGAGGTGATAGTGGATGTTTTCTCGAAAATACTTGAGGGCGAATTCAGCGGAAACGTTGAATGGATTTGAACTGTCATTTGCCACGCGTGGAAGATTTGCAAGTCCGATTTCGAGGGACTGACGGAGGAGGTTTCCCAGGGCGGGCTTGTTCAGATCGCGCCGGGCCAGCCAGGCGGCAAAGACGAAGGGCAGACCAGTGAGGGCGCGCCACTCTGTTGCGAGGTCTGTAGTGTGGGGGTGTCTGCCGGTTTGGGCGAGGGCGGGATCACCGATGACGACCCAGCCGGTATCGGGGGGCAGGGGGCAGGGGATTTGGTCCGGGCTGGCGTTGACGAAGTTGACGTTCATATTGTGCTCAGCGGCCAGAACTTTGAAGAGATGAACGGAGGTGAGGCTGGAAGTGTCGAGATAGACGATTTTTACTTGTTGCCATGGGACGGAAGAAAACAGTAGGACGCTGGCGACGGGGCCGCGGGCGGCTATGGCTGGTCCGGGGATGTATGCGTAGTCATCGGGTCGGCGAAAGTATTCGAAGACGGGGACAATCGCGCAGTCAAATTCTCCGGTGGCGAGGCGGGCGGCGAGGCGTCTGGGGACGTCGGGGACAATTGTGACCTGGCCGCTGGCGAGGAGACCTTGTTTAATAGCCCAGATGTTTGGCTGAACGTTGAGGTATGGGACTGTGCCGAGGACGAATTTCGTGTTGGCGGGGGCGTTTTTGAGGGGGTCTGTTGATCCGGCTTTGGCCGGCGTTTCAGGCATGGGTGTGTTTTACAACTTTACCTTCTACGTAGTAAATTACGTCTTCGGCGATGTTGGTGCAGAGATCGCCTATGCGTTCGAGGTTACGGGTGATGAGCAGGAATGCGACGCAGGCGTCGGCGTCTTCGGCGTTGTGGCGGAGGTGATCGACGAGCTTTTCGATGATGATTTTGTTTAGGTTGTCTACGGTGTCGTCGCGTTCGATGACGGTGCGGGCGAGGTTGACGTCACCGGAGGTGAATGCGTCGAAGGTTTCTTGGACCATTTGCTGAACGACGTCTTCCATTTTCTGGAAGTTTACGAAGGTGTTCATTCGGTCCTGGTGGTGGGGGCCGGAAATTATGAGGACGTTTTCTGCGATGTTAACGGCCTGGTCGCCCATGCGTTCGAGGTCGTTGTTAATTTTTAGGGCTGTGATCAGGAAGCGCAGGTCGATTGCCATGGGCTGCTGGAGGGCGAGGAGCTTCAGGACAAGTTCATCGATTTCGACTTCGAGGCGGTCTACGCGCTCGTCATCTTCGATGGTGGCGCGGGCAATATCGGCGCTTCCGGTGTTGAGAGCTTCAATGGATGATGAAACCACCTGTTGCACAAGGGCTCCCATTTCCAAGAGCTTGTGCTTCAGCATTGAGTAATTTTCTTCGAAGTAGCGACCCATCCAGCGACCTGTACCTGCGTTTAGTGTAAAATTAACCTTACAAAGCTTCTATGCGAACATTGACGGTGGTGTAAACAAAAAGTTTGCCTGTCGGGAGATGGGGCGGGTTTGCGTTTAACTTGACACAGGGGGGCGGGGGAAGGGGGTGTAGTTGTTATGCGAATGATTGTTTTATACCCGATTGCGGCGATGGCTGTGTTCGTTGCTGTTTTGATGAGCCCGAGTTTATCAAATGGGGCTGTTACTACGCGGACGATCAGCTTATATAGTGAGGCGCTGGATGGGGAGACTACTTATATTGTGGCGCTGCCGTCTACGCTGGAGGAGGGTCGGAATTATCCGGTGCTTTATGTTTTGCACGGGGCGACCGGGAGTTACCGTGACTGGCCGGAGAAGACGACGATTACGGAGGAGCTGGCGTCTCGGGATATGATCCTGGTTTTTCCGGACGGGTCTGAGTTTGGGTGGTATATTGACAGTGAGATTAAGGTGGAGAATCAGTTCGAGTCGGCGGTGACGCGGGATGTGCGGCTGGATGTTGAGCGTAGGTTTCCTGCACGCACGGATCGGGGCGGGAGAGGGATTGCCGGCCTGAGCATGGGTGGGCATGGGGCGTTGTCGCTGGCGGCGAAGAATCCGGAACTTTATATTTCGGCGTCGTCACTGAGCGGGATTCTGGATATTGCGCGGCATGCTGGTAAGTGGAGGCTGGATGATATTCTGGGCTCGCAGCCGGAGCATGTGGGGCGATGGAGGGCGAATAGTGTTTATCACCTGGCGGACCGGTTTACGACGGCAGGGATTTTCTTGTTGTTTGATACGGGGATGGCGGACAAGACGGGGGCGGTTGAGGATGCGCGGAAGTTGCATGAGAGGCTGAAGGCGCTGGGGGTGAAGCATACTTATCGGGAGTTTTCGGGGAAGCATGACTGGGTTTATTGGCGGGAGCATATTGGGGAGCATATTGAATTTCATAGTAATGCTTTCACTGAGGGGGAGTAGGGGGGCGTTCAGCGGCAGGGGGGCTTGCTCACCTATAAATAACGACAGCCCCGGTGCCGGGTCGTTCTGTGACGCCGGCGTCGGGGCTGTGTTGCCTTGGAGGGCTTTGGGATAATCCGATGAAGTTGGAAGCAAGTCGAATGCCGTAGTTTGAATGAAATAATTGCAGAGCATGACTGAGTATATTATTGATTCCCATTCGCACCTGCACGGCAAAGAGTTTGTGGATGACTTTGCGGAGGTGGTGGACCGGGCCCGGGGCGCGAAAGTTTCACGGATTGCGCTGGTGGGTGTAGATCCTGAGGATACGGAAAGAGCGTTGGCGGTGGCGGAGAATTATCCGGATTTATTCTTTGTGGTGGCGGGTCTGCATCCTCATGAGTCGGCGAAGTGGAGTGAGGAGACGCGGCAGCGGATTTTACAGCAGGCGATGGATAACCGGGAGCTGATTAAGGGGATTGGGGAGATGGGGCTGGATTATCATTATGATTTTGCTCCACGGGATAAGCAGAGAGAGGCATTTGTGGGGCAGATGGAGATTGCGCGGGATCTTGATCTGCCGATTGTGATTCATTGTCGTGAGGCTTATGAGGAGTGCCAGGCTATGCTTGGGGATTTTTACGGGGCGCGGGGGAGCGGGGAGTTTGTGAAGGAGGTGCGGGGGGTGTTGCATTGTTTTTTTGGAACGGTGGATGATGCGCGGGAGGCGGTGGACCTGGGGTTTATGCTGGGGATTGGCGGGTCGTCGACTTTTAAACGGGCGGAGGGAGTGCATGAGGTGGTGCGGGAGATTCCGCTGGAACATCTTGTCTTGGAGACAGATGCGCCTTATATGGCACCGGTTCCGTTTCGAGGGAAGCGAAATGAGTCGGCTTATCTTGATCGGGTTGTGGCGCGGGTAGCGGAGTTGAAAGGTATTGAGCGGGGTACGGTCATGAGGGTGACGTCGGATAATTCCCGGCGACTTTTCCGTCTGTAAGTGGGATGCTTTGAGTTGAACTTGGATTAGAAGTTCGGGTTTGCGGGGGGACCGGGGTTTTGGGGCATTGCTCCCGGCGCGGCGGGATCAGCGGGGAAGCCGGGCTGAGGTGGCTGCATGGTGGGATCGGCGGGGTTCATTCCCATATTTGGATCGCCCGGCATCATTCCCATGCCGGGGTCACCGGGCATCATGCCCATGCCTTCCATTCCCATGCCTATGCCCATTCCGCCGTCCATTGTTGCTTGCTGGGCCATCATGTCGGCGACAGGGTTGGCTTCTACTGTGCGGGTTGTTACGCTGGCCATTTCTTCGAGAATTCCGGCTGCGCGGGGGGTCTGGGTGGCATAGCGGCGGTTGTAATCGAGGATAAATGTTGTGCCCGTGGCTTCGCGGATGGCGTCACGCTGGTCTAGTTCTGCAGCTTCCTGGAGTGCAATTTTGAGCTGGTTTGTTATTTTGATGCGCAGGTCAGCGGTGATGGTTGGAACATTAAGAATGCTTTCGTAGCTGGCGATGGCGGTCTGATAGAAATCTTTGGCTTCGTCGGCTTTGGTCTGGCGGCCGTGGTACATGGCGAGCTGGGCGACGATGTGGTTGAGGCGCACGGATGCGGGTTGGAGTGCGCCGGCTTTTGCGAGCATGTTGTATGCGTTGGAGTAATCGGCACGGTCAATGGCGGCTACGCCTGCGGCGTAAAATTGCTGGGCCTCAGGGGAGAAGTATTGGACTTCCGCGGCGTTTGGCATTTCCATGTTTTCGGCAGCGGCCGGGGCAGCTGTGAACAGTGCTGCAACTAGTGATAGTGCCACCGTGGTGTGACGTGTGGCTGCTTTGCGCGAAAATGTATGCAATACCTGATCCTCGTTGACGTGTGCGGATTTGTGTGTTGTGAATTATATTAGTAACCTACAGCTAGCAGTCATCTGCCAGCACAGGTGCGGGTTTCAACTGAATTTTTGCGTTTGATGTCAAAATGTAGGCGCAAAAGGATCAGCCATGCCAGAATCATTGATTGGAGTGTCGTTCAAAGCGGATGTCTAAAGAAATTAACAACGAACAGATCTTGGTGGCCGCGCAGGAAATTTTTGCGCGTAATGGTACTTTGAACGCTTCTCTTAAGGATATTGCCGTTGAAGCGGGTCTTGAGGAGAAAAGTGTTGTCGCGATTTATCCATCGGTTGAGGATGTTATCGACGAGATATTGGCGCGGGATATTGAGGAGTCTTCGGAGCTTTTTACGAAGGTTATCAATGATCGGGGCAAGGCGGATATTAAACTAACGCGGCTGGTGCGGGAGCTTTTGACGCGGTATCAGAAGAGCTATCCGCTGTTTCAGGTTATCGGGATGAGTGTTGATAATAATGCTGCGGACGACCAGGTTTTGCGTGGGCGTCTGAAGCAGGAACACCTGGACAAATACCGGCAGAATACGGCGATTCTCGGGCGATTGATTGCGCAGGGGCAGTCTGAGGGACTGTTTACCGATGTGGATCCGCTGGAGGCTGCTTATTTGTTGCGGGGTATGATTGGTGCGGCGATTCGTTACCGGAAGGTGACGGGTAAGAATAATGACATGCGGGATCATGCGGATGCGATTATGCGGGTGTTTCTGAAGGGGCTGTTGCGGTAGAGGTTTTTGGGTGGTGTTTGTTGGCTGATATGGCGGCTGGCTGTGAAGCTGGGTGTTTTGTGGCGGAATCGAAACTATTTGCTTGCACTGTAGCATTTTCTTTTCCGGGGCCGTGTATTTCCTTTAATGCAATTTAATGAGCTTCAACTAAATCAATCGCTTTTAGAGGTTTTGAAAGCGAAGGGGTATACGGCCCCTACACCTATCCAGCAGCAGGCCATTCCCCCCGTTTTGGCGGGGGAAGATGTTCTCGGCCTTGCGCAGACAGGAACCGGCAAGACTGCCGCGTTCGCACTGCCTATTCTGCATCGTCTGCTGGCCAACCCTATATCGGCAGACACAAACACGGGCGCACAGACTGACAAGTTTCAGGGCAATCGCCCCCAGGGCCGCTATGGCCGCAAGCCCGTACGGGCATCAAATAACAGCCGCAACCGGCCCATTCGGGCGTTGGTTCTGGCACCGACTCGCGAACTGGCAACTCAGATCAATGACAGCTTCCGGGCTTATAGCCGGAAGACTGGTATCCGCACTGCTGCGGTGATCGGTGGGGTTTCCCAGGGAAAGCAGATTCATGAGCTGCGTAACGGCATTGACGTATTAGTCGCATGTCCGGGGCGTTTGCTGGATCTTATGCAGCAGGGTTTTATCCGTTTGGATCGCGTGGAATACGTTGTTCTGGATGAGGCAGATCGCATGCTGGACATGGGCTTTATTCCTGATATCCGCCGGATTCTGGGTAAGGTTCCTGAGCAGCGGCAGACTCTTCTGTTTTCGGCGACGATGCCGAAGGAAATTGAGAGCCTGGTTAAGGATTTCATGCAGGACCCGGTCCGGATTGAAGTTGCACGGGTATCCACCCCGGCTAACAAGGTCGACCAGGTGGGTTACTATGTGGACAAGGGCAACAAGCCTATGCTGTTGAAACATCTTCTTCTGGATAAGACGGAAGGTATTTTGACGAATGATGCCGGCAGCCGGATTCTGGTGTTTACTCGTACGCGGCGTAGTGCCGACCGGGTGACGGAGCGGCTTGAAAAGTGCGGGATTCGCACTGAATGCATTCATGGTAACAAGACTCAGGGTGCACGGGAAAAGGCATTGCGCGAGTTTAAGCGTGGCACGAGTCCGGTTTTGGTTGCAACGGATCTGGCAGCTCGCGGGCTTGACGTTACGAACATTACGCATGTTGTTAACTATGACCTGCCGAATGAGCCGGAAACCTTTGTTCATCGTATCGGCCGTACGGGTCGTGCGGGAGCTTCGGGTTTTGCTATCAGCTTTTGCGATAACAGTGAAGCTGGATTCCTTGGAACGATTGAGCGGTTGATCCGTGTGCAGCTTCCGAAAATTGTGGAGCAGCCTTATCATTGTGATTCGGCCCAGGGAGCTCATCAGCAGTTGCTGAGCCGGGCTGCGGCTAATGCTCGTTCCGGGAGTGGCGGCCAGAATACCGGCCGTAAGCCTGGCAACTCTCGTTTTGGCAAAGGTGGCGGTGGTAAGTTCGGTCGTCGCTTTGAAGGTTCTGGCGGTCAGGGACGCGATGGTTCTCGCGGTAACTGGCGCAAGGGTGGTTCGGGCGCGAGAAAGCCTGCGCTTGCTCTTGCTGAGCAGGATTAATCTGAAATAAAATCTACTGCGGCTGTGGCTGTGTGTGGTGGTGAAGAACTCGCTCCACACCGGCCACGGTCAGCAGGTTCCATACGCCGATTCGGGCGAAAGACGGCTCTGCTTCCTGGGGATTACTTACCAGGGTGTGGAGCTGATTCATTTGGAAGTGGTTTTGGATGAAGGGGGAGTGGGCGAGGGTGTGCCATGCCCATAAGCGCAGTGCGGGATCGGAGTGCCACCAGGCGGCGGTGGGGTCGGCGGAGGTGAGCCTTGCTGTTTTGGCGGGGGCGAGGCGGCGGAGGATTCTCCAGGTTTGGTTGCGGGCGGCATCTGTAATGGAATTAATGACGCCGGGGGCGAGTTTTCCGCCGGATTCTCGTGGGATTTTGGCGAGGGGGGCGAGGTTTCCCTGGAAGAGCCGGGTTGCGAGCATTTCCCGGTAGAGACGCTGATTTAATAATTGTTCATCGGGGACGCTGGTCCAGAAGTCGATAAAGTGGCGTTCGAGCATGGGTGCATAGATTGTTGGGGTGAAGCGTTCCAGCATGCGTAGCTCGATTGCGGCGGCGCGACGGACGCGGTTTACGGATTTCCATCGCAGGTAGCCTCCGCTGCCGGGGGTGAAAATGCGGCGGACTGTTGCTGCGAGACGGTGATCAGTGTCTTTGAGGAGGTCGCGTCCGGTGGAGCGCAAGAGGCGGTCATAGCTGGTGTGTCTGAAGCTGGATCGCATGGCGCGGTTTAACCGGGTGGTGAGTTCCTGGGGGGTGTCTAGTTTTTCTGTTATTGCCCAAGAGGGCAGGCCAGAGTAGCCGTCGCCGCTGTGTCCGCAGACGGCTCCGCAGGTGTTGCCGTAAAACTCCCGGCCCATGGCGAGTGCGCCGTCGGCGAGATTGAAACGGGATGTGGGAGGCATTATTGAGCACAGGTGATCGAAATTGGCCTGTAGAAAATCGCCGTTTATAAAGGGGAAGACGTGGTGGGGGATGTTGGCTGTGTTTGCGACCCGGCGGGCGACTTTGATCCCTGAGTAGTCGGGATTTCCGTAGGAGCAGGCGATGATGTTGTCCAGGTCGAGATGCAGTGCTCCGGCGAGGATTGCGCGGCTGTCCCACCCACCGCTTAGGTTGATGGCGAGGGGGTATTTTTCGTTGTTCTCCAAGGCCTCTTTTAGGGGGCTCATGACTTCCATGAGGTTTTCGAAGGCGGTGTCGATGTTGGCGGTGCCGTCACGGCGGCGTTCCAGTTGCCAGAGGGTTTGACCTGTCCGGTGCCATTGACCGGCTTTATAGCGGTAATTAAACCGGTTGGCCGGGGGCACTTCGGTGAGGCCTTCCACCAGGGTTTCGAGGCCGGGAACATATTCGAAGGCCAGCAGATCGAAACAGGCCGGGAAATTCAACTGGCGGAGACCTGCAAGACGGATGACTTGCCAGGCGTCGCTTCCCATGATCAGGCTGCCATCGTGGGCGAAGGCGCGATACAGGGGATAGGCTCCGGCGTGATCGGTCAGTATTTCAATGTTGCCGTGGCGAATTGCAATTTGCGTGAGGCATCCCCATTCGGGAAGTTTCAGGTGTTTGCTTGTGAGGTCTGGAAGGGGGTGGGCGTAGCCTCTAAATGAAAAAGAGAGGCTGTCATTGCTGACAACCTCTCCGTTTAATTTAATGGCGCCGTCGGGCTTTAACTCAAGGGTGATGTACTGTGGATGTTTTGACTGGTTGATAACTGTTAGTCCCTGGCGTTATCCACCTGGTTCTGTCGAGCCAGAATGCGGGCTGATACTGCGAGGACGTTGAGGAAACCTTCGCTGTCAGCGTGGTTGAATTCGCCGACCTTCTCCATGCTGGAGGCGGTTTCAGAATAGAGACAGTGGGGGACATCCACGGCTGCTGCGAAGAAGGTGTGGCCGCGGTATAACTTGAGTTTAATGGTGCCGGTAGAGAATCGAGAGAAATGGGCGATGGCGGCTTTGGCGGCGGTGCTGGCGGGATCAAACCAATAGCCTTGGTAGATCTGCTCGGCGAGGAGCTCGCGGAGGCTGACGAAGAGCTTGTGAGAGCGGCGGTCGAGGGTTAGCTGAAGCATGTACTCATAGGCTTTGCCGAGCACTTCCATGCCGGGGGTTTCATAAATTCCGCGGCTTTTGATGCCGACGAACCGGTTTTCCACGAGGTGGGCACCGATGGCAATGCCGTTGCGTCCGCCCAGTTTATTGAGTTCTTCAAAGAGAGGGAGTAGTTCCATTTTCTGACCGTTGAGGGCAACGGGGACGCCTTTGTCGAAGGTGATGGAGATGTCTTCCATGGTGTCTGGGGCCTGGTGAGGGTAGACGCCAAACTCTGGTTCGATTTCGAGGGCGCCGACTTCGAGGTTTTCTAGTTTTCCGGCTTCATGGGTAAGGCCGAGAAGGTTTGCATCGGTGCTGTAGGGTTTTTTATGGGTGGCTTTGATGGGGACGCCGCGTTCCTGGCAGAAGTCGATCATTTCCTTGCGACCACCGAAGCGGTCGAGAAACTGCTGGTCGCGCCATGGGGCGTAAACTTCGTAGTCGGGTTCGAGCATGTGGGTGACGAGTTGAAATCGAACCTGGTCATTGCCGCGACCGGTTGCGCCGTGGCTGAGGATTTTAATGCCGCGTTCGCGCATGACGTCGAGAATAAGGGCGGTTGTGACATGGCGGGCGATGCCTGTGGTGTTCCAATAGTCGCCTTCATAGCGGGCCTGGGCCTGAACGACTTTGAGGCCTTCCTGGGCCAAGGCTGCGCGTCCATCGAGAACAACAGCATCGACAGCTCCGGCGGCGAGCATGCGTTTGCGGACTTCGTCCAGGCTGGATTCGTCAGGCTGACCGAGATCCAGTGTGACGCTGACGACGTTAACGCCGAGGTCGGCCAGCCAGCGGGTGATGGTGCAGCTATCAAGACCTCCGCTGCCTGCAAATGCTATTGTTTTACCTTTAAGGTCGCTCGCGTTCATGGGGCTCCAAAGTAAGTGTGATATGCAGCGTCGAGCGGATGATAGATGCGTCGGCGCGGCGTATTCTTGTCACATATTTCAACCGCAATTATTTTGGGGGTATGCGGAGAGACTGCGGTTACAGGCAGGAGATAAGGGCGGTCGGGTTAAAACTGGGTGGGATCGCCGAAGAATTCGCGGGTTACCTGTTCACAGATGTCTGCATCGAAGCCGCGTCGAGCCAAGTGTTGAGACAGCTTGCGGGCGGCCTTAACCAGGTCCGAATCATCTTTGAGGGACGGGTGTTTTTTTGCAGCGACTCTGCGGGCTGCTTCGATTTGAGAATCGGATTCTGTCATGGGTGATACAGCACTCTTTATTTCCTCCGGCGCAATGCCTTTAGCTCGTAATTCCCTACTGACGATATGTGGGCCTTTGGTGCCAGATCTGGTTCGCATGCGAACAAAAGCTTCGGCGTATTCCCGATCGTCCAGGTATTGGAGCCTTTGGGCGTGTGCGATCGCAGCTTTGGTGGCATTTGGAGAGAAACCGGCCCTCAGCAAGTAGCGTTGAGCGTCTAATGTTGTTTTCTTACGAACTGCCAGATAAGTTATAAGTTTGCGTTTTGCAAGTAGAAATTCATTTTCTCTGGTAACTTCATCCCAGAACTCTTGAGAAACCTCGAGTGAGGTTTTCAACTGGAACCGGACGACAACCTCAGCGTCTAAGGTTGTGATTGAGCCGTCGTCGGCGGTGATGGTTACTTCTGCCAGCCCTCTGCGTTGTTGATATTTCATGTCTTGGATAATCATGGGAATTTTATAGAATGAGACGGGGCATGTGGGGGATAGTTAGAGGCTGGTGTGAGAGATAATCAATGGGGATTTGGGTACGTTAACATTCAAAAGCTAGGAAAAAGTCGGTTTCAATCTGGTATGAAAAGTTTGTCAGTCTGATGGTGCGGGAGTCGAAGTCGAGAAACTGGAAGCGGAGTTGTGGATGCCTGGTTGGTGTTCTGTCCATTCTGTTTGTGGGCTTTATTTTGGCTTTGTGGCAGTTTACGCGTGAGCCTATCAGCAATGCGACCATTAACAAGCGGGTGCTTCAGCGTCTGGAGAGGATGACCGGTCTGGCGGTGTCGTATGATGAGGCCAGTCTTAATATTCCGGCGGGTCAGTATCATATCAGGAACCTGCGGCTGTCGGATCCGGTTGAGGGTGGTGCAACCTTTTTACAGATTGAAGACGTTTATGCCAAGGTGAAGCCATGGGAGCTTTTGCTGGAGCCGGAAGCGAACATTTCCAGCGTAATTTTGAAGCGACCTACTGCGCTGGATTTTGAGTACTCGGCAAATTCTTTGAAACTGGGGACTCGTACGCAGATTTTAGTTGATGCTGTGAAGGCCGCTCAGCCGCCAGGGACTAGTACGGCGGAGTTGCTGCCGTTTGATAATCTGGATATTCGTGATGTGGAACTGGCGTTTTCCGAGGCTGAGTCTATCTTTCCGGATGACAGGCCTCCGACCGCGACGTTGCGTTTGACGGGCGATATGCATGTTGAGAATCGCCCGGGTAATAACCTGGCGTTTGATTTTGAGGGTATGGCTGCGGGGGTTCTTTCGCCTGCGGATGACAGCTCAACGACAGGCAGCATGGCTATGGGGGTTAAGGGTCAGTTGGAAATTGATCCGGGAAAGCAATTTACGCTTTCGGGGTCTGTTCAGGAATTGGCTCTATATGACCTGTTCCGGGCTCACCAGGGAGGTTCGCTGCTGGGTAGAGGTCTTGAGTTTGATCTTTCCAGCAGCTCTACGGAAACGATTCGTTCCGTGGCGGCGACGATAAATATGGAAAATTTGTCCACGGCGGATCCGATTACGGATTTTATGCTGACGGATGAAAACATGGCGTTTGTTTTGGTTTTTGATCAGGATACGTCTGGTGGGGTGACCAGGATTGATCGGGCTGCGTTGCGTAGCGATGGGGCGGTTCTAAGCGTAAATGGCACAGCGGGGATGGAGAACCGGGCTCCGTGGTATGAGCTTGCTGTGGCTGGAAGTGCCCTGGATGCGGAGTATCGGGCTATTCTGAAGCGGTTTTTGCCGGATGGGTGGGATCTTGATCCGACCCAGGGGCAGTTGGCTTATGATATTAATGTTTCCGTGCGCAATGGGGAGCTGGGCAGGCTGGACGGGTTGGTGCAAACGCGGGGAGTCAACTTGCGTACGCCGTCGCTTCCGGCGTCTTTGCGTAATTTGTTTGGGGATGTGCAGTTTGGTGCGGATTCGATTACTTTTTCGGATGTGACGGCTGATTATGGTGGAGCGCGTCTGGCGCTGGATGGTCGGTTTGTGGGCGATCCCTGGCAGGATAAGTCTGGTAAGCTGGATATGAACTGGACGGCTATCGTGGATGTTGAGAATTTGCTGCGTCTGCATGGGGGGCGTTTGACGTCTGGGGGGGACATAGCGGCTTCGGGTCAGATTTCCGGACGCGGGACCTGGGAGCAGGAGGTTGATCTCAGGCAACGGGATGCGTCCGGGGTGCCGGCGGTGGAAGGCGGATTTAACTTTGAAAATATTACGCTAAACCACCCACTGCTGCCGGGAAGGGTGACTGAGCTATCTGGTTCTGCGGTTGTGGATGATGATCATATTGTACTGAGAAATTTGACGGGCAAGTTGCGCGGCAATGAGATGGAAATTGACGGGATGGTGCAAGGGGACACGTTTTTCTGGAGGGATCCGCAGGTATCAGCCAGTCTGACGTCCCGTCTTGATCTTGGACAATTACAGGATTACCTTACTGATGAGCAGGAACGGGCTATTGATGCCTACAATTTAAGTGGGCGGGCAGAAACCCGGATGATGGTCAGTGGTCCGATGGCCGATTTGGGGAGCCACTTGACCGGCGTAATGCGGTTGGAGGATGTTGGGCTTGATCCCAATCTGTCTTTCATGAATGGTCGAGTGGAAGGCGTACGGGGTGCTATTCGCTGGAATGGTCAGCAACTTGATTTGCAGAGTCTGGAAGGGCAGATCAATGGTGAGCCGTTGCAACTGAGTGGGCTTATTGCGGGTAATAAGCTGGATCTGAAGATAAAATCCCCGGGTACGCTGGAGAATGTGGCGCGGACTTTTCCCGAACTTTCCCAGTTTATGGATATGTCAGGGGGGCTGATGGCTGATTTGCGTTTCGTTGCGGAGGGGTCGAATGCGCCTTCCGGATCGGCAAATCTGGAACAGGTTATGCAACAGGCCCACATCTTGATGACAGAGAGCGTCAAGACTCAAACCTTCACGCTACAGGGCAATCTGGAATTAAATGATGCTAGTATCCGAGTGATTTCAATGCCTCCGGCCCGGAGGGAAAACGGGCGTCGAATCCCGGAAGGCAGGGTTACGGGGATGACAGGAACTGTTGTTGTAGACGGTTCTACCCTGACAATTCCGGCTGGCTCGCCAATTCGATGTGCTTTTTCTGATACGCCAAACTGCAGATTGAGCGGTCAATTGAGACTTCGGCCCGACAATCTTCCTGCCTTGTCAATTCAGTTGTCCACTCATGAAACTTTGAAGCTGGATACGTGGGTTGCTGGCTGGGGGCGTGAGCTGGATAGACCGGATCGGCCGCCGATGACGGGCAAGACTTTTGAACTGGATGCGGACATTCAGGCTCCCCGGGTGGAATTGCGGGGGCAGACGGGGGGACGCAGTCGAGGTAAGCTTTCCTTCCGAATGGTTCAGAATGAGCAGCCGCGCGTGACGGAATTTCACGAAGTTGTTGTGCAGGGGTACGCTCAGGGGACTGGCCGGATTATTGGCAGTGGTCGGGTTGAATCATTTTATTGGCGGCCGAATCAGTTTCCAAAGTGGCAGGCTAATGTTGATGTGCAATCGATGCCATTGGAGACGGTTTTGCCTGCGGTTTTTGTGGCTCCCTCGAACATTCGCGGCCTTGCAAATGGTCACCTGACCGTGGAAGGGGTGGGGGATAACCCGTTGTCTATCCGTGGTGGTGGCTCTGTTTATGTTAACAATATGGAGCTTGGGCGGACTGGGGTGATTCAGCAGCTTGGCCAGACTACGGGACGAGATTTGGGCGGGCGGTTGTTTGAAACGGCGCAGGCGGCGACTTTCCAGATTGGAAATGGTGCTTTGAGCAGCCGGGATATTGTGTTGCAGACTAACGGGCTTCAGCTTGATATGCAGGGGGATTACTGGTTTGCGGCTAATCCGGCGCGGGGAACTCAGGCGCGTACTATTGATGGTAGCTTGAGGCTGCGTTTGTTTAAGACGGTGTTTGGTAATTTGCCGATTATTGGACAGGTGGCCGAGTTGGCGGATGAGGTGACAAACGCGTTTCTGCTGGCTTTTCGTGTGGCGGGCCCTGCGGCTAATCCACGAATTACGCCGGTTCCGCTCCCGATGTTCCAGGGAGCCTGATGGGGCAGATTAGAACTGGATCTTAAGGTCGTCAGCGGTTCCGGGAGTGCGATCTGGTCCGTCGGATGATATTGTGTAGGTGGAGTATCGGCCGGCTGGGGATACGGTATAGCGGTAAGGATTTCCCCAGGGGTCGGCGAGAGCGGCGCGCCAGTTATTCTGGGAAATGTAGGGTCCTCGCCAGTTGCGTGCGTTTGCAGGGGGTCTGAGCAGGGCTTGCAGGCCTTCGGCCTGGGTGGGCATGCGTCCGTTGTCGGCGGAGAATGCGTTAAGGGCGGTCATCAGACCTCTCATGCTTGCATTGCTTGCGGTGGGGCGTGCGCCGGATACGTTGGCGGTGCGGGACTGGACCGCCTGGCGATTCATCTGATTGCGATATTGCTGGGAGCGGAGGGCCTGCTGTTGGGCTCGATATTGCTGTTGGAGCATGGCCTGGTTGCGCTGGGCTGCAAGTCGTTGCGCCTGGGCTGTGCTGACGCTTTGGGATAAGGCTGCGGAGTGTATTGAAAGAAACAAGATTGACAGGATTACTGTGAGGGTTCCTGGAGAAAACATGGTGATTCCTCCTCTTGCATATTGTTTGCTATTGGTATTACACTGATTCCGGTCTCTATATCGGTATGCTGAAAGTATACCACACCAATCAAGGATTTCCCATTTAATGTCAAACTCTCCCTCTGATCGCACGCCTAACCGGCTCGCCAGTGAAAAGTCTCCTTATTTGTTACAGCATCAGTATAATCCCGTGGACTGGTATCCGTGGGGGGAGGAGGCGTTTGCGAAAGCGAGGGCGGAAAATAAGCCGTTGCTGATTTCGATTGGGTATTCCGCTTGTCACTGGTG